>CAMDGW010000046.1 GCA_945897695.1 Pseudobacteriovorax antillogorgiicola
ATGCGGAAAGAAAAGCAATGACGGTTGAGGAAGTTTCTAAGTGGTTGGCTTCTAATTTGTCAAATGGGTCGGGCGTTTAGGATATTTATAGCAGAAAGGAAAAATTTCATGATGATGGGTATTAGGACAACATTAAGCGTGCTTTCTACGATGGTTGTGCTGCCAGCGATTGCTTTTGCTGGAGCCGAAGACCGGACAATCTGGTTACCTCCAGGCCACTGCATTGTCGTTGGCAGTCAGCAGGTCTGTGCTGTTAAGCCAGCGGATGCTCCTGGTACAGGAACTGATGGAAACGCTCCCAAAAATAGGCAGATGCACCTTTGTAAGAATGGGTTTGCACACGAAGCTGATGCCTCGATGAAAGGCTGGGCCCATGTCATCGTGACAGTAAATCCAGATGGCAAAAAGCTTGGACAAGAGGTCATAAAGACTTATGGCCCTCTTGGTAAAAAGGAATGTGATGCCGATGTTGCGAAAGAGCAAACACAAGCAAAGTAAAAAATGAATTTTATGAAAAAGGCGCTCGGTTTACCGGGCGCCTTTTCTTTTATGGTTATTCTTTACTGAGTAGTACTCTCGTAGGGGATATTAACCGGCGCTGGCAAAACCAGTTTGGCAAATTTTTTAAAGGACTGTTCAAGATCCATAACTAGCGGTTAACGTGGCTGCCACTTCTGGTAAACAGTGCTGTATCGAGATCCAGGACAAGAGATGGATTTCACGGCAGGTGGAGAGCGGTCGTCACATTTAAGGTCTCCTCGAATTGTCCAATTGTTCAATAGTTTTATTTCCATCCATTAAAAGATTGCCCCTTGCACAAGAGGAATGTCTTGTCTTAGCGGCAAATATCCGAAAATCATTTAATTATTCTAATAAAATCAGCGTAATTATTGTGGGGTTGACGATGCCTATTTTGAACTTACGTTGTTCTTAAGAAAGGTGCGGTACGCTTTTATTGTGAGTGCAGGTTTCTAACTGTTGAGCGGTTTCGTAAGGGTCAATCTCGGTTTAGAGGAGGAATTTATGAGAGTTCGTTTCACGTTTAAGCACATGGATACGTCAAAAAGTCTTATGGAGGTCGCAGACGCTAAGTTCGCAAATTTGATGCGCCGATTTAAACTATCCCCGCAGCTTGTTCATGTCAGATTGGATATGGACGGGCCATTCAAAAAGATCCACGCAACGGTTATCACCAATAATGGTCAAGATATCGAGGCGGTCGTGCGAGGCGATAATCCATACTCGCTATTGGATCAACTGATTCAAAAAATTGACAGTCAATTACGTCGCGTCAAGGAGCGCCTTAAGTTCCACAAAGTAAAAGATGATGCGCGGCTGAGAGGAGACAGGTTTGATGAAACGATTGCGAGTTTACCAATGGTGGGAGGCCTTTGGTCGCAGCCTTCGATTGATGCAGATGATATTTTAAAGCTATCACCATCAGCGCGCGGACCAATCGTTCAAGGGCGGGCAAGTTAAAGTAGGTTAGCTCAGTGGTTAGCATTATTAGACGGTAACTTAAAAGGCGCGCGGAAGTGTGCCTTTTTTGTATCAAAAATAGTAATTGATCGAAAATGACGTTGGTGAATCCCAGGAAGCAGACATTTTGGATTGCGGTGACCCAGCACTGCCCGTTTCGAACGTGATCCATCGATAAAAACTCACCCCGGAAAACAGCGTGAAATTAAACGCAAGAAATCCAAAAGTATTTCTTAAAATTTGGTTTCCATTACGCTCTTTGAAGCCGTTGTAGCTATAAAGTGCTGCCAGCAGTCCTGTTGAGATCGCAGTTTTTTGGATTTCGGCTAATTCTGAAGCCATACTTGATTGAACTACAATTCGCTTATAGTCCTCATAAGCAAGATCACCTTTTTTTTGAAAAGCTTCGTCGACAGCAATCACGGTACTCGTTGACGAAAGTCCGACAATGCCGCTCGATAAAGCAAGAATTCCACCGCTTTGAGTTGCAGAATAGATGAGTTTTCCAGCGATCCGTCGATTAGAGTCGTTATAGTAGCCATAGGTGCCGAGTGCAAAAGCCAGCGTTCCGCCAACAATTTTTTCAAGGTTACTTCTCTTATTGTATAGTCTCCGTTCATCTTGCAGAGCTTTTTCGTAAGACGATGTCCAGAGGTCCATCTTTTTTGATTTGACGGATGAGCTCAAGTTGCTCGAGTTCGTCGCAGGAAAGGCCCATTGAGCTCGTAGACTAAAGAGAACAGCCAAGCACAAGAAACGCTTCATTTTTCCTCTCAAATCTCAGTGCATTTACCTGTTTTTCGTTTGTGTAGATTATGCCGCTTTTATACAGATTACCTTCATACAAAAATCCGATACGTGTTATGGTTTCATTGAATGATGAATAAAATCCGAAAGAAGTCAATTTATATACAGCAGTTAAGTTGAGTCGAACTGGAGTTTTTGCATCCTCTTCCGTTTGGCTTTCTACTCCTGCTCCTAAAATAAATGCACCAACTGGAAATGATCCACCGAAGTCTGCGGAGAGCTGAAATCTACGACGACTATCAGAATCAATATCAAGAAGATGGTCTTGGCAGTCCCGACATTTTTCTACTCCATTTAAGTTTTTTGCAGTCAGTGTTATGCCTCGGAGCCAGGGAGTGCCCGGTACATATCGAGCGGCAAGACTGATGTCTTGATGTAGTGAGGTTGATTTCTTTTCTTTTTTTTGTGAGATGATCAAGTCGGAAAGATCCGAGTCCACATAATTGCGATTTCGTTGCATCACCCACGGCATCACGCTGAACATTAACTGTCCGCGTCGGAAGTCCTCAGTAATACGATTTAAATCAAAGTGGAACGTATGCTGTACTGTAAAAATACTATCCATGGCGCGTACGTAGTGCACTTCAGGAAAAACAGGGTTTGAGACGTAATAGGCCTGTACAAGTCTCAGAGGCGTGAAGGAAATATGACTACGATTGAAATAGCTACTTAGGGTTGCGATGCCTGACGCCGAATTAAATTTTCGTTCAGAGAAAACTCGCTGAACTAAATCCTCAGTCGGTTTTGTTTCAAGTTTGTGAAAATCGTCGTATGCCATCTCATCAAACTTGCCGATGACATCCAACTCGATTTTGGCGGAATCCTGGCCGGTTGATTGATTAAGTGAGCAGACCGCGCCGATAGTCGTCGAATAGAGGTATGGGCAGATTCCTCCCGTCATATTGCTATATGGCGTATCATGTATACCAACTAGGTGACGCACGGGAATGCTCGCGGCTTGGACGAAACTGGATAATGTCATTAGCCATGCAAAACCAGCAATATAGCGTGCGGTATACCTACTTGCTGAGACCGTTACGCTTACTGGGTACATTGAATACCCTGTACCGCCATGATTTCACTAGACAATACATTCGGTGACATGTTTGAGGGATTTGCCATGAATTCTTTCGTCTTTTGTTGAATTTTAGCAAGTTGACCCGGTTGATAGTTGGTGCCTTCAGCCTTTCGTTTGAGGATCTCTGCATCATCAAGGGCGCCGGACAGATGATCCATCATCCATAAAAACTCTGAAGCGAATTGCGTACCGTCAATCATGCAGAACATATCGAGTGGATCGTTTTGCAGCAGGTTTTTTCTGATGGATTTTTTCACAGAAGCCAGCATGATGACCGTGTGAAGCATGAAAGACTGACTTCGAGCTTTTCGAAATGAAGCTTCAGAGTCTTCTGGCACTTTTTGCAATGTTAATAGGCCTTCCATTAACAGTGGTCTCGCGCTTGCCTGTAAATCTGGAAAATAATCCATTATTTTCATATATCCGGCAAATGACACGAAAGAACGCACGGTGTTAATTGAGGTTTTTTGTGATATCGATGTCGAGCTGTTATCTGATTTCAGAAGTCTCGAAAACGATCGTTCCAATTCGTTAAAGTTCATCGCTTTTGTGGCAATTTTAGTCAACGAGACCAGGTCAAACCCAGATTTCCCACAAAAAGCTTGCGCACGGTAAATAAGATATTCAGGTTTTGACTTTTGCGGTTCCTTCAATGAATCAATAGTGCCGATGACTTCGTCATATTTTCGGTTATTCATAAGATTAGCTAGGTGGTCATCAAGTGAAACATCGTCGCTGATTGATTTGCATCCTTGCGTTGCGATTATTCCAATGAAAAGAACTCGCACCCATCGGCTGCGCAGATTTCGGTAGTTGTTTATTTTTTCAGACATGCGCCATCCGTTTTTGTAGCGATAGAATTCGTGACAAGGTCCTGTAATGTGTCCTTTAGGGAATTCTTTGCTAGCTCAAATTCTACGGTCGTATCTTGTCGGTTACAGAGGAGTACCATGCTAATTTTAACGGAAGCAGACTCGCCCATTTTTGTTGTCGCGTGGAAATGCTTCCATTTTATATTCATGGCTCCAGATTTATACTTTTCCGACCAGACTGTAAGCTCCTGAGTATCAGCAAAAGTAGTAAATTGCATATTAAGCTCTGGATCTAAAACGTCTTTTTTTGAATCGCGGAGGTCTTTGAGAAAAGTGTTAAATGCAGGCATGTCAAAAAACCAGAAAGACATCAATGTTTTGTCGTTTGTATCGTACATTCTTGAAAGTAGGGGTATCGTTTGGGACTTTTCGGTGGGCGGCGGGGGGATGATTCCAAACATGTCAAATACATGGCTTCCAGCCTCTCGATCTCTGGACAATTTAGCGAGTAGCCTTTGGTTATGTCGCCCGACAACAAAAGGCAGTTCGATTTCTAGATAGTCTTTATCGGTTTTATTGGAACTATCTTCGGTTTTTGGTAGGGCTGTCGACCGGAATGATTTTTCTAATTCGTACACAAAATCTGATAATGAATCATTCGTCTTGTCTGTAGTGCGAACCGAATCAAGAATGGTCAGTGACGTTCGGGCGGAGGATAGGGAGGGGAGGATCTCGTTCTCTATCATTTTGTTTAAAATGTCATTTGATGGATCGTTTTGAACAGCAGGTGGTGGAGGGTTGTTGTTTTTGGTAACAAGCTGACATGAGGGCAGGAGGAATATTGTTCCTACTAGGATTTTTAAAATAGCTTGGCCACCTTCTATCATATTGCCTCTTTGTCATATAATCATTTTACATTTCACAATAAAACTGACAGTTCATCAAATGTGCTCAACGAATCTTTTCAAGGCAGAGTTTTGATTCTGGCGAGGGCGCCTGGTACGGCCTCAGTCATGACAGCCTTCGGTAGAAATGGTGCATAATGTGATTCGTGAAGTTTTAGTTCCGAATAGCCTGTATTAATCAAGCGCCAACAGCTTTGCGGGTGAGTTTGGTTACCTCGCTCAGGAAGTCCAACCTGCTTTCCGGCCTTTAAATCTTCGAGGTTTTTCAGACAGGTTTCAACGGTCTCTTTTTTCTTTTTATCTCCATCTGAAGATAAGGTAGCCACCTCTTCTAAAAATATTTTGAACAGATCTTGGGACCCTTCGGGTGTAAATCCAGCCCTCAATAACAACTCGAGTCCGACCTGATCAGCTTCGGCTTCCATCCAATTGTAGCGATTATAGTCGTAGCCTATTAATTGAGATGCTTTATCCATAATTATTTTTGCATTAAAGTCCTGATCACCTTCCAGTTGCTTGACGACTTTTTTGGATTGTTCATAGGCACTATTTATCTTTTTCCATTGTGAACCAACGATTCCACCAAGATTGGCAGATAAGGCTCGGCTAAGCTCGTCGTTAATCATTCCATCAATTCCGTCTAGTTGCTTACGTGCTGCCGCTATGGCAAAGGAGATCATGGGTGAGTAATCAAGAACAGTCTTTATTCTTGCGCCATAATATTCATCTAGGGCTTTCTTTTGGTCAGCGCTCATTGCTTGGTAGTCTGGGGTTTTTTTGAAGTTCTCAAGTTCGAGTGTGAGCTTTTCGACATTGCTATTAATTCCAGCTGTTTTCTTATCCAAATTATTAAGTGTCGCACGTAAGCGATTCTCTAGGTCATTTGTTGCTGGCTTTAGGAACTTTCTAATTGGGGCAAGAAACTCTGCTCTTTTTGTAGTTGCATCACTAAGTGCTGTTCTAGCGTTAGCTAGTTTTTTTTCGTTTTCTGGGGACTCTGCGGGGCGATTTGCCAAGAAGTTTTTCCAATCTCTATTTTCTGCTAGCCAAGGGTGGTCTAGGTAGTCGAGATTTCCGGAAAGTACCTTTAGCGCAGAATGTTGCATGAGGATATGTGCCGCTTCGTGAGCTAGGACAAACGCGACTGCTGCGTCGTTTGGGGCACTTTTGACGATTTTATCGGTAAACATGATGCGGCCATGAGGCGATGCGAATGCATTGATATAGTCATCTGGTGAATTAGAAATACAAAAGTTTTGTGGGGCATAATCACCGGTGAAAACGTCACGATTGGCCGAGGTAATTCGGTCGAAAATCTGCTGTAGATATTTGTTGACCTCGGCACTGCCCTTGCTGCTGGCAATTTTGTCGTAGTAGCAGGTGTTTGGCGTCAGTTTAATGAGGTTCGGACGAGATAATTGTCCGGCAATATGCTTCATTTGCGATGGATTTTCATCGGACCTTGTTCTGCAAGAGATGGTTGAGAGAAAGATCGCGAGACCTGTAAATGTGGTGATTAGACTAGAGCGCATAAGAACTCCTCGCCGAGGCGGCCAAAGGCTATTACTGAATGGGATGATTATAACTTTTTTCTTAAGCTGGCGAAAGAAAGGGGCCTTGTGACACTAGGGGTGAGGGATGATTTCTTTAACTCTCGTTACTTCTAGGTCATTCATGCATTTGAAATGTCCTAGGGGGCACTCTGTGGGTCCGTGATCGCTACATGGCCTGCAGCCAAGGTTGACTTGCGCAACGGCGCTAGAATCCGCCAGGGGTCCAAAGCCCATTTCAGTTACCGTGGATCCAAAGATGGCCACGGTCGGTATATTAAAAGCCGATGCATAATGAATGGGTGAGCTATCGTTGGAAATAAGTTGGCTAAGCCGGGGATAAATTCCGTTTAGGTCAGTCAAGGTGGTTTTACCAGCAAGGTTGATGATTCTGTCTCTGGCATCCGGACGTGTTTTAAGGCAGCTTTCTTCGATGAAATGAGCAGCCTTAACATCCTCTTCGCTCCCTAGCAGAACAATTCCGGTATTTTTGTCATCTAGCAGGATTTGAGATAAGGTTGCAAACTTTGGCACAGGCCAACGCTTTGTTGCCCAAACGCTTCCTGGAGCAACGCCAATCCAGTTGATGTCAGGAACCATGCCTCGGGCGGCGACTGGGAGTTCTGCTTTTGGTAAAAATGGTTTGATACCCAGGAAGTTTTCGCGAGTGAGGCCAATGGTTTCAAGTAACAGAGAGATGCGGTCCGACTCATGTAACACGGCAACGCGAGGTACGGTTGCTGTTGCTAGCCAAGAACCACTTGTTTCGTTGTACGTATGGAGCGGATACCCCAGCATTTTGCTAAGAAGTGTTGACCGCAGTGATTTGTGAGGCTGCAGAATGACCGTGGACTTAGGAAGATTTTGCCTCTTGAGGGACGCGCGTACGTTGATCATCGGCTTTAGGGACCCGTCGCGTTTTGAAAAAATATGGATTGATACCAGATGCGGATGGTCTCGCATCACTTTGGCACCAGTTGGGGTTGTGACAAAGTGCTGCCGGATTTCCGGCATATTCTTATGTAGAGCTTTAATTGCGGCAGTTGTCAAAACAATATCGCCGATGAAGCTTGTCTGAATCCAAATGACGTCTGTGATCGGGCGCGTCAGTTTATTGCCGGATTTTGAGCTGATAGACAAGAGCGTCTTCTCCGTTCTTATAGTAATTCTTTCTTATGGATATTAACTCAAATCCAAATGTTTCATAAAGTCGCTTTGCATATAAATTTGATGGTCTGACTTCAAGTGAAAGTACAAGAATGTTCGCATCATTTTTTATTTGTGCAATCAGATCACTCAGCAAAGCACGGGCAATGCCTTGGCCGCGCTGTTGCTTTGATGTGAAGACGAAGAGAAGTTCAGCTTGATCATACTCGTAGGTGGCTAAATACCAGCCAGACCAAGTCTTATCATTATTTAAGGTAGCAAATGCGCTAATAACATGAGGTTGAGTTTTGATGGATTCCAGACAGCTTTCGGTAGTCCAAAACTCTTCGTCATGCTGCCATTGTGCGGCGAGTCCGTTCAGCTGCTCTATGAACACTCCTGAAGTGGCATGATTTTTTGTGATGTGACTGATTGTGATTTCAGCTCGAGTCATGGCGTCGGTTCTATTCTTATCCAACTTTTCGCACCGTCCAAATAGCGGACGATAGATCTTCTGGTTAGTTCTTCTTCCCATTTGTTAGATGAGGATTTCTCATCAGTATCGAGGGATTTTTTCCCCCGCCGGTAGTTTTCTACGGTGGCTATTTTGAGAAGCTCGGTTTCGACATCTGCACGTTTCAGTCCAAGACGGTCAAACGACGCTTTAAAGTTAGACGACTGTTCGAGATTTTTTTCGGTTTTGAAGCGCAATCGCTGGATGGCTTCTTTGGTGGGGCGGAACCCCGAAGACTTTGTCGCGTCCTGATGGATCATCATGTCCTGGATGAAAACATTGAGCGCCATTGACCAGTTTGATTCTTGTACCGTCTGTGAATTTTGAATGTTATCGCGTAGGGATTCTTTGACGTTTAAGTATCGTTCAACCTGAAGCTGGGAGTAGGGGATGCTGTTAATAGCTACGAGTATTCGGTCAGCAATTTGACTTGCAGCAAGGCTGTGGCCATTGATTAACGTCATCAGTAATACGACAATCTGCGCCAATTTAAGCATGGGAGCAGTGGTCGGGAATTTATTTAAATGAATCATTTCTTATCTCCTGCTGCACAAGAGCAGCCCGTTTATCATCTTATTGTCAACCATTTTTCATCCATTTAGCAATGGCTTCAACATTCATGTATGATCTGAGTGTTGATGAGGCTGTCATTGGTGTTTAGTCTGACGCCTTAATGTTGCTGCGCTAACGTTATAATCAAAAAAAAAAATCAAATCCCTATTGAGAAAGCTTGACAAGAAGTTCAAGCCTTGTAACTCTTGTCGGTAGGTTAAACCTGAAACGCTATTTTTGAAACCTTAGGAGGATCCTATGAACAAGGCAGAACTCATCGAAGCAGTATCCAAAGTTACTGAAATGACGAAGGCTGATACAGAGCGCGCTCTTGACGCGTTCATCGACGTTGTTACCAAGAACATCAAGAAAAAAGACGGCGTTAAGCTTGTTGGCTTCGGAACATTCGCTGTTTCCGCTCGCAAGGCTCGCGTTGGCCGTAACCCACAGACTGGCGAAGAAATCCAAATCCCAGCTCGTAAGGTTCCTGTATTCCGCCCAGGCAAAGAGCTTAAGGATTCAGTTCGCTAATTGCGGATAGAAAAAGGACCCTCCCGGGTCCTTTTTTTTGATTTCCGTCAATGGAATTCAAAATCGTCCAAAAAATCCCCCCCGTAGCTATTGCAGGGGGGGATTTTTTTACATCTCTTCTGCTTCATCCAAAAAGTCGACTAGCTTGAACTTGATCATATCGCGGGATGAGATGATCTTCATTTCGCCATCAGCATCATTGTCATCTTCCCGGGCGAGTAGATAAGCATCTTCCTTGCTGTGGTAGTTCAAAACAATCCACATTTCTCTAGCGGCCTTATCATAAATTCTAAATGGGACCATGCTCAACTCCTCTAATTTTGGAAAACCGACTCGGCAGTAAGGATATCATGCTGGATGCTTGTCCAGAATGAAAATTCAGCAAAAAATCAATGATATGTTTCCAGAGTGTTCTTTTGGAATCCCTTGACCGGCCGGTATAACCAGTGTCAACAACGCTGGTTGGTCCTCATTTGCTAATTCTGTAGGCAGACCTTGGGCGGGTAAGAAAAAACTTTCTCCTTGCCGCATCGTAATTTGACGATTTTTTGTACTCGTTGCCTGCAAGCTTCCTTGAAGGATCGTCGCACAACCAAAGCAAATAGAGGCGTTCAGTTTTAGACGCGAACGAGGCTCCATTTTGATTAAGAGAGTTTGGTACCACTCGTTCGCTGGATATGCCTCTATAATAACGCCATTGGCAGGCTTTACTGTTTCTGCTTTTCGCCTAAGTTTAGCTAAATACTGAGAGCCACTTTGTGATTTTGGATCCAGTAAAGCTATTGAGTCTTTGATATGCAGCTCTCTTGGTGTCCCGTTTTGTGGATCGATACTTCCGTCGCGGCGATATTTACGATTCCAGTCCCACAACCGCCATGTTTTCCCACTTTTCCCCGCAATAATACGTTGTGGCTCCAGCAATACAATACCAGGGCCTATGGCATGCGGCACGTGTGGTTCGATTTCAAAATAGTCTCCCGGGGAAACTGGAACAAACTGCAAAAGATCTGGTGAAAAAGTTTCAGTCTCAATTTTTTCCCGAATGACGCTGATTGGAATAGGCTGGCTAAAGCCCAGATAAAATCCAGATCCAGGTTTGGCAGAAAGGACTAGCCAGCTTTCTGGTTTCCCGCACTCATTGATCTTAAGGGAAGCATTGCTGTCTGAGGGGTGGATTTGTAGCGATAGTGGCGCATCCGCATTTAGTAACTTAATCAATATGTCACAGGTGGTACGGCCGCTTGCGATCAGTTGTCGAGAAAGACATTCTTCGGGGTACCTGGCAATGAGTTCAGCTAAAGTTAAATGCGGTATGTTGCGAATGTTTGAGGGAGCCTCAGGATCACAGGAGATCTCCCAGGATTCCCCAATACGCTGTGTGGGAGTCTCGGCCTGATTTTTCTTAATTCCACTTGCCAGCTCCACTCCGGCCCATGGAGTTCGCTGTAAGGACGTAAAGTTTGCTGGATTGAGCGCTATGGGTCCTTCCAGCTCTATTCTGGCGATTGCATCTTGTTCGTTAGGCAAAGCGGCCACTGAGGCTTTCTCCTCCCAAAATATGAGCATGCACGTAGTCGACTGATTGGCCGCCTTCGTGCCCTGTATTTAGAACGGTTCGGTAGCCGCTGCCGGCAAGACCCAATTGTTCTGCTACTGATGCTACTTTTTGGAAAAATATGCCAACGTCCTCGGGTCTCCAGCTACGGAGCTCATTAAGATTTCGCGCCTTTTTCTTGGGTATGACCAGGACGTGGACCTTGGCCTGTGGAGAAATATCCCTAAACGCTAAGACATCGTTATCCTCATAAACAATCTGGGCTGGAATTTGTTTGGCCAGGATCTTGTCGAAAATAGTGTCTGACATGATTGTAACTCCCAGGACTAGTAAGCTCAGCCGCACCGTGGCGGGACTAGGGTCTTAATCTGATGTAGATCTTATTTTATGTGGGCATTAAACAACTTCCAAGTAGAATCAGCCGGTTTTGTTGGCGTCTGGCGCGAATTTCGATTTGGCCAGGAGGAGGGTTCATGGTACTCTTTGAGTCTTGCTGGAGAGGGCTGCCACTATGAGTTACACAAAGTTGCTGGTTGATAATACTGTCTGTTCACGTCGATTCCACCTGACGTTTGATAACGAAGCTCCCCTGGTGACTAAGGTGGAAGTAAAGTGTCCACACTGTCAGCATGTTTTGTTCCGTGCTGAAAATCACCCCCCGGTAAAAGTTGCTCGGGATGAAAATTTGGTGCGCACAACGCAGCTTAGTCGCAATTTACTTAAAGAGTGTGATTTTAAAGATCCGTTTGTCGCGACTCAATCCTGAGATATGCCTGATTATGTCCCGCAAATTATGGTCATTGATCCGGGGGTGAAAACTCCGGAGCTTGATACATTCAATAATATTGCCGCGATGGTTCCAGTTCCCTGCGGATATCATTTGCCCGCAATGTTTGGATTTGCTTCGTTTCCGGAAGATTTCAGGAATGTGCGTGCTGTCATTATTCTTGGTAGTGCATCAAGTGTGCATGAACGCTTGCCCTGGCAGATACAGCTTGAGACTCGGGTCAGGGCGATGATCGATATGGATATCCCAGTACTGGGCTGTTGTTATGGACACCAAATGCTCGCCTTTATGCACGGTGGCGATGTGGGATATGTTTACCAGGATCAAACGAAGCTTAAAGGTGTAAGGGATGTTGAAGTTCTGCAAAACCCCGTGTGGAACAAGGGTCGCCGTAAATTGGTCGTCACTCATAATGAACACGTACTAAGTCTCCCGCAGGACTTCACAGTGATCGCCACATCAAGCGATGTACCCATTGATGGATTAATGCATAAAAACAAGCAAGTTTTCGGTTTCCAGGCTCATCCAGAGGCGACAAAAAATTTTCTTGAAGGCCATGAAATGCTTGATAGCCAAACTGTTCGTGTACTTAGTGATGGGCATAACATCATTAAAGGATTTGTGCACATGGCGCTTGGTAAATAGACCTACTCATCACCCGGCAACGTCGATGTAGGCAATGAATTCCGGGTGCCACAAAAAAAGTTATCCAATTATATCAGATGGTTAATGTCTTTTAGTTAAACCTCGGCTTAATATTTTTCCCCAGATGACGATGCCCCTTGTAAGGATCACATGATGTGGTCTGTGTGCTTCAAACCCTATGACAGGAGGTCACTAAGATGGGATTGAGAATTCGTACAAACGTTGCGTCGCTTTCCGCGCAGCGTCGCCTCGGACAAAGTTCCGAAGCGCTTCAGGGCAGCATGAATAAGTTGTCTAGTGGATCACGCATCAACAAAGCTGCAGATGACGCCGCTGGACTCGCAATCTCCGAAAACCTACGTGCCGACGTCCGTGGATTGAACGTTGCTAAACGCAACGCTCTCGACGGTGTTTCCATGGTGCAGACAGCAGAGGGTGGTCTCGAAGAGACAACCAACATGCTCGTTCGCCTGCGCGAACTTGCTGTCCAATCTGCTTCTGACACGATCGGTAAGCAAGAGCGTGAATTCCTCAACAAGGAATATGTTCAGCTTAAAGATGAAATCGACCGTATCGCTCTATCTACCGAATTCAACGGTACTCACCTTCTGATGGGTGAAAACGCCGGAGATTATGGTTCAGAGTTGATGACTGGAAACACAGGCGATAGCCCGATGGATATCCAGATCGGTAAAGATTACTTCTCCGACAATGACAGCGTGGGTAACCGTAACCCGATCAACATCATTCGTATCGACATGAGCAAGCTGAACGCGTTTACAGATGGCGAGGGTTCCCTCAACATCGGTCGCGCTGACGACGGAACTAACGTTCTGACGAAACAGTCAGCTCAGACTTCGATCGAATCACTTGATGGCGCAATCAACCGTGTGAACGAACAGCGAGCCTACCTTGGCTCGATTCAGAACCGCTTCACATCGACGATTGCCAACCTTGGATCACAGATCGAGAACCTCGATACAGCACGCAGTCGCATTCGCGATACTGACTATGCTGCCGAGACGGCAACGTTTACTCAGAACAATATTCTTCAGCAAGCAGGTACTTCGGTACTTGGCCAGGCTAACCAGTTACCTCAGGTCGCCCTGAGTCTGCTGCAGAATATGTAATGAGCTGAATCTCAAGGATCTATTCAGAAGTATCTTCTGTCTTTCATGCGGGGGGAGGTCCCTCCCCCCGCTATTTAAAAAATGAAAGACCCCTAGAAGAGTGTGTCCAAATGATCAGTCCTTAAGTTTTGACTCGAGTTCTGCCCAGCGTGCGTAAAGCTTATCAATGTGTGATTGTGCTAGCTCCACATCTCGACAGGCCTCTTGAAGCTTGACGGAATTGGATGATAGGGCAGGGTCGTGAGCCTTGGATTGTGCAAGAGCGAGCGCTGATTCGGCATTCATAATGTTGGACTCCATCGCATCCCACTCTCGCTGTTCCATGTACGACAGTTTCTTAAACTTGTTTGATGTGCGATTGGTTTGAGTATTTGTAGAATCAGATTCTTGTGTAGACTTCGACGTACCCTGGCCTTGGCTGTCACGAAGCAATTCGCGGCTGCGCTGGTAAATAACGTACTGGGAGTAGTCTGCAAAAAATCCGTGTTCTCCAGAACCATCCAGACCCAAGATTCCGGTCGACACTCTGTCTAACAGATAACGGTCGTGAGTCACCAGGATGACTGCTCCTGGAAAGGAAAGTAAACTCTCTTCTAGCGTCTCCAGCGAATCGATATCGAGATCGTTGGTAGGTTCGTCTAGGATCAGCACGTCTGCTGGTCTTTTTAGCATACGCGCAATCAGTAGCCGCGCTCTCTCCCCACCTGACAGCTTGCTCACCATTGTTTCAAGCTGCTTCGTATCAAAACCAAAACTTTTAGCATAAGTCGCAACGTGAATGGATCGGCCATGAACCGAGACAAAATCGCCATCTTCAGCTAATGCTTTTTTTAAGGTGCGATTTTCCGGAAGATCTTC
>CAMDGW010000047.1 GCA_945897695.1 Pseudobacteriovorax antillogorgiicola
TTGACCCAAGCCATCACTCAGTATGATTCTGCTGCTCAGAGCATTCAGACCAGAGCCCGCGAAACTTCACCGAAGGGTGCAGCGAGGCTCACAGCTCAAGGTGTCGGCGTGCTCGTTCAAGTGATGAATGAGTCTCTCAGAGCCGAGTCAAGTGCCCTAAAACTTCAGGCACAGACTGTTGCCAACGACAATCGCAAGGAAAAAGAAGAAACAAGACAGCTCAAAAACGCAGCCGATTCACTCGCGACATCTTTTAAGAATCACCACTCTGAATTCTCAGTACCGGAGTTTTAACCATGGGAAATATTACTTGGCTTACTAATGAGGCTCACAGGCTTCACGACTACTTCGGGCAGATCTTTTATCTTCTTATTGCGGTGCTTTTAGCACTCGGCGTTTTTGTCGAGTACTTTAAATTTCCACTCGGGCAAACACCGTCGTTTGCAGTACTGGTGGGCCGTGCAGCGATTGCGATATTTCTATTGTCAACTTACGGGGAAATCGCAAACACGCTCGGCTCGCTCGCAGATTCTCTGGCGCATGGAGTCGGAGGATTTGACACCCTGGACGGCGTCCTAAAAAAGATGGGAGAGAAAATCGACACTTATTCGACCGACTGGCTCAGTGCAAGATCGATGGTGATGACGGTGCTATCCATTCTTACGTACACGTTCCTGTTTTATTCCGTGATCATCGCTGAAGCGGCCCATGTATTTACTTGGACTTTGCTTTACACGTTCTCACCGCTACTGATTGCATTTTATGTTCTGCCAAGCACGTCGACGGCCACGAGTGCCCTCTACCGGTCACTGATTGAGGTGTGTTTTTGGAAAATAGTCTGGTGTGTGCTCGCGGCACTTCTTTGGGCATCGGTTCTGGTTGATCTAAATGGCACCGCAAATATCGATTTCGCAAAGATGATTTGCATCAATTTGATGCTTGGAGGCTCCCTTCTTGCGACTCCCTGGGTCGTTCACGGTCTTACGACCGCGGGACTTGCAGGGTTCACCAAGGACTTCTCTGGGATCGCGACCGGTGCTGGCTTTATGACTCCCATGAAAGCCCTCAAACTTCCTGGACGAGCGGTAGACCGCGTCAGGAACGCCGGCAGCAGTGTTCGCCGTGGTTATCAATTTGTCAGCCGCAAGGTAAGCCCAACAAAAGAAGCATCAACAATTAATTCGCGCTCAAAACGAGGTCAGTTATGAAGTTTAGTTTAGCTTGGGCCGATGTCGCGGCCCAAAATACCGCGCTTAAAATCGCACTCGCGTCAGTTTCTGTCACAGCAATTATCTTGGCAGCGGGACTTGCATCGGCAAGCCTCAAAGATCCCCTGATTATTGACCGTGCATGTGTAACGACTGCTGCTATAACCAAGTCAGATTCCAGGACAACAGGTGAAATCCAATCATTTATTCGCACGGCCCTGGCAGAAAGGTTCAATTCCCAGAGTGAATCGACCGTCTATCTATCAGACGAGGAACGGCATTTTAGAAATGAAGAGCAGAAGAAGCTTAAGACCTCGGGTTTCAAGCAAACACTGATTGTGGGCGACATCACAGTCAAAGATCACGAGGCCAGGGTTGATTCCGACCGGCTCATTGCGGTAGGTGACATCCGCTCTGCGTTCCGCTTTCCCCTGAGGCTTCAAGTATTTCAAGTGCCAAGAAGCGAGACCAATCCCTACGGCTTGATCCTAGACAAAATCGAGCCCGAAAAAACATCTTCAAAACAGGATGAAAGAAAATGATGTTTGCACTAAGTCAACAGTTTCAACGAAAAATAATGGCTGGATTTATGATGTTTTGTCTTCTTCCTGCCGAGGTTGTCTTGGCAAAACCCGTGCGAAGACCAGCAGGTGTGAAAACGATCCTTCTTGGTGATATGGAGATTGGAACCATCAACGTCCATCCCGACGGGACAGTCGTTAATTTTCCGGGTAAACCCGATATTCACGTCGGCAAAAAAGGCGCATTTGAAATTGCTTTTGTCGAAAACGACCTCATCATTTCTGGCAAAGCACCGGGAAGTAAAACCAACCTCTTTATTTATTTGGGCGGCCGTAGGTTTACTCTGAAGCTCGTTTTTAACGGCGCGAGTGGTGATCAAATCATATCAGTCAGAGATCCAAGAGATTCTCTCGTTGAGGAGCCTAATACGCATGAGTGAATCGACGCAAGACTCCGAGCACCAAGTATTGAGCGCAAAAGACGACGGTCATAAAAGGCAGTGGGGCCTAGGCCGCATCTTTTTGCAATGGGAAGGTGCAAAAAAACGAATCAATACGAGGACGACACTGATCACAATCACCGTTTGTTTCTTGATTACCGCGGTGATCGGACTGTTTCATAAGCAGCAAGTTGTTACTTCAGGAAAAAGTCCTGTGAATATGAACTTAGCAGTCGGCCAAGAAACAAAGATTCCCGCATATACCCAGGCCCAAATGAAAACGCGGGTTGTAGCGCAATCCGGCAAACCTGCCGTTAGAGAGGGGCTTACGATTACTAGACGAAATCTCGCGGGCAAAGTTCCCCCCGGTACGATGGTCCGTGCCCGCCTCTTGTCTGGCGCATCGAATGGATTTGTGAAAGCGACACTACTAGAAAACGTAGCACCTTTCGGCGACCTATATTTTTCATCTGGGACGACGGTCGTCGGCGTTGCCCAGTCAAGTAAGGAGCGCCTGGCTGTGAGCTTTACCAAGGCAGTCCTTGGCGACGGCTCGGTGGTCGAAATTCACAGCCAAGCCTGTGACGGTGCTGACAAAATGCCGGGACTTACGGGCGTCAACGTTAGAGGACAGGCGGTCAACCTTGCTGGTGCTGTAGGTCTCAACTTTGCGGGTGGTGTCGCAATGGGTATGCAAACGCGTGGATCACAAGAAATGACGGCGCCTCCAACTGTTAAAGACAGCCTTCTCAACGGCGCAGCGGTCGCAGCAATTGAGCGCGGACGAGACCTCTCTCAAGACATGAAGTCCGAGGAGCCCTTGATCGAAATCGAAGAGGGAACAGAGTTCTACCTGCTATTTCTCGGCGAGGGCTAAATGGAATCGAACAAAAAACAAAACAGAATCACGGCTGATCTAGCGTTTAAAGGTTGGGCGGCAGGCATCGACCGGACAATCCGGTTCTCGTGGGATGCTCTCAAAGAAATTTTTCTTGGGGCGAGAGCTGGAACACTTCCCTGGAGTTCATGTTTGATGTGGGGCATGGGCGTCTCACTCGTGGTGATTTATGATCTCGATACCGCCATCTTTAGAAGGTTTCATGCGGGCGTTCTCTATCCAAAAAGTATCTGGTGGTTTACCGGTTACTACCTCGTCCTCATTCTTTCAGGATTTTGGTTCTGGGGCATGTACCGTGCGGGGGTGAAGATTCATATTCTCAGAAGATTAACACATGTTTTTAAATCAACAGGACTTAGAAATGCTCTCGGCGAACTCCCCAGTTTTATTTGCGACCGACCGATCGACGCCCACACACGAATGATGCGACTCACGAAACGTAGCCTTGCCTTGGACCGGTTCGAGGGTGCCAGGCCCGCAATTGAAAGTGCTCTGCATATCTACATCGACGAACTTCGAGATCACAGGCGCTCGGGAACTGTAGATATCATTTACGCCCACGAGCCCATGCCAGATTCGGTTGTACTGAGAGACTGCGTCATTCCAAAGGATCAAATCATTGTGGGTACCACCAGATCCGGGCAACTGATGTCTGATTTTAGATCGACCCCGCACATTCTGGTGGCAGGTCAAACGGGCGGCGGTAAATCGACATGTGTAAGACAGTGGATCACGACCCTTTATCTTTCGAATCCCAGCTATAAGTTTACGTTGATCGATCTTAAAGGTGCGATCGAGTTCCAGCTCTTTGAGAAGATCCCCCGCGTCGAAGTGTACGGCGACATGGATAAGGCCATTCAGCAACTGGACGCACTCGGTGAAGAGTTAGAGGACCGGATGAAAATTCTAAAAGCTAACGGCGCAAAGGATTTGGAAACCTACCGAGCGATACCGGCCGAAGAACGAAAAGCCCCCGAGCGCCCGAATGCTAATCTCAATTTTGATCGACACGTGATTGTGATCGACGAAGTGGCAGAATTGTTCTTGAGCGGTGGTGGAACGTCCGGACGCGACGCGCAGCGGGCAAGGGAAGTTGTCAGTAAGATTGCTCGTCAGGGTCGGGCGGTGGGCCTCAACTTAATTGTCGGAACACAGCGCCCTGATGCCAAAGCGTTAGACACCCAAGTCAAAGCAAACCTCACCGGAAAGATTTGCTTTCAGATGGCAGACCAGCACTCAAGTCTTGTCGTCCTAGGCAACGCCAGGGCCAAAGATCTTCCGCCGATTCCCGGGCGCGCGATCTGGCAAAACGGGATTAGACAGATCGAGATTCAAGTCCCATTTCTTGATTATGCACGCACCGAAAAACTTCTCGACCCCTTTTCAAAGGAAAGCAAATCATGTCAATCAAACGAAGCAAGCACACAGACGAAATCTTAATGTTTCTTTGGCGGTGGAAGGTCGCCTCAACAGCTGCGCTTTCCGCCCGATTTTTTCCAGACCTACAGCCGCATTCGGCTTATAAGAGAATCCTGAGGCTCGCGAAAAATGAGTTGATCGCCGCAACGTGTGATGGCATTGGTGAAAACTTTCTGTGGAGCTTAAGTCGGAAGGGGTTTGAAGTCGTGAAGAGCCGACTACCCAAACTTCGTGAGGTTGGTTACCGATCCGAGTATCCAGAACATGATCACTTGGTGACGGCTGTTCACCTGGGAGATGACCTACTAAGGCCCACGCCAGCATTTGAAACGTGGAGCGAACAAGAACTGAGGCGGTACGAGATCGAGTCATATCCCAACTGGGTTCCCGTGTCCTTACTTCACAGGCCCGATGGCTATTGGCGCCTTAGAGGCGGGCGGGAATACCAAGCCATTGCCCTAGAAGTTGAGCTCTCTTCTAAAAAGGAATCTGATTATCACGGCATCGCCAAGTTCTATGCACGCCACGCACACGTAGTCCGGGTGATCTGGTTGTGCCCAACTGAGGCCATGGCGAGAAGGCTCAATAATTTTATTCAAGAGTCTCAGGGCGTCTCGCAAAATCAGCATTCATTTTTTCTGGTGCCCGATTTTGAGAAACACGGATGGGCGGCGGTTTGTCAGGTTGGGGCGGAGGTTGGAGTAACTATGCGCCAGATGCTTCTGAAAGCGAGTGGGAAACCGGTGGGAAACGAGTGGGACCGATTTCCCGCAGAGCTTTTTTGCGACCTGCGCAAAAGGCGAACGAAATTCGTTGAATACAGCACCTGGCGGAAGAACCAAAAAGCTTTATTGACCCCCTCTAGCACCCCAAATAATGTCACCTATCTAAATTGACTGCATTTCCTGCATCTCAAGCACCATTCAAAAACCACTTAAGCACCACTCAAGCACCACTCCCATGTCCATAATCCTCCACAGGAGACAGATCATGCGAGCTATACCATGTTTAGTATTTCACCTTACACTTGCCAGTTGCGTCGCGGGCTGCACCACGACAAGGGACTCTGTCGTATTAGGACTCGGTGTTGGCGGCATTCTTGGAGCTGGCGTCGGCGCTGCCGCAGGACAGAATAGCAATGTCCCGCTCGAAGGCGCAGCAGTTGGCCTTGCGGTGGGCGCAGCACTTGGCGGCCTGATGGGATATTTCAAACACAAAGACACGGAAGACGCAAAACTTAGAAGCACCGCAAGCGGCGCGTCAGCATCACTACCACCCGCACTCACGCAGCCGCGGATTGAACGGGTCTGGGTACCCGCGCGTATCGAGAATAACGTTTACGTCGAAGGTCACTATCAATTTGTGATTGAGCAACCAAGCCGCTGGTCGCCAGAGAATCAAGACGCAGATAAATCTCCTTCAAAGAAAGGACGCCAAAAGTGAATGAACCTTCCCAGAAGCCAAGACTCCATGCGCCGGAACGCATCACACTTGCCCCCGAAGCGTTGATTCGAATCAATTCTTGGATCGCCACGGTAAGACCTAAACTAAAAGGAAGTCCCGTAAGCCGGGGAGATCTCGTGAACTGGCTTATCACAAACCATGCAAGCGATTTATCCGAGGCCGAGATGCTGGCCCTCTCGACGACGTTCTTTGATCCAATGATGGCTTTAGCCTGGGCAAGCAAAGAAATCACGGAGCGGCATAAAGCAGGAGAGCAAATTGACGTGGCAGCGTTTATGTCAGCCGCACTGATGACGAACACAAAAGCACGGCGCACGAGAGTGAGTAAACCTGTTGTACTAGGCCAGTCGTAACAATCCAAATCAGAACCGACACCTGAACAATGACAGTCGAAGTAATTTCTCATTCAAGCGAGGCGCACTAGATGACACGGTGGAACCCGACGCGATTTGAAACATGCGAGCATCAAATCAGTGACAGTGAGTACAGCTTTGCTATTGAAAAGAGTGCGAACATTTTGTATCTTATGTTTTGTCGATTCGAGACATCGCACCCACCAGCACCGGCTCTTATGCTGCCCAAGCATAAGGATCGCCGCAAATGACATCCCCTACTAAGAAGCCGTTTAAAATTGGTCTGTATATCCGTGTATCCACGGAAGAGCAGGCGCAAAACCCAGAAGGTTCGATTAAAAGCCAAGAGCAGAGGCTCCGGCAGTCCGTCGACTTTAAGAATCTTGAAGGCAACTTCGGCTCCGTAGTCGACGTATTTGTCGACCGCGCTAAATCAGGTAAGGATACCAACAGACCGCAGTTACAACGGCTTCTTCAGTCCATTCGAAAGCAGCAAATAGACCTGGTGATGGTGAGCGAACTGTCCCGCCTTTCGAGGTCGATCCGTGACTTTATCGAAATCTGGGAACTTATGAAATCCAAGGGATGTGGATTTCTAAGCCTCCGGGAGCAATTTGACACGACAACGGCTGCGGGCGAAATGGTCCTGTACATGCTGGCCAACATCTCGCAGTTTGAACGGAAACAAGTATCTGAAAGGGTCTCAGCAAACTTTTTGGCCCGCGCTAAGCGCGGGCTCTTTAACGGTGGAACCGTACCGTTTGGCTACGAGATGAATCCAGAGAGGAAAGGGTACCTTAATATTGTCGAGGCCGATGCAGAAGTGGTGCGTGCGGCATTTGCGATATATTTGGAGCAAGGAGGCTTGTCGAACGGCGCACGCGCAATGAATGATCGTGGGTACCGCTTTGTGCGGCAAAAGGATAAGGGCACGGGTTCGACAAAATTTACTTACTTTACCGTCGACAACCTACAGGGTCTCTTGAAGAACCCAGCATACGTCGGCCTTAGAGCTTACACGGAACATGGAGAGGTGAAGACTACTCAAGCGTGCTGGTCTGGCTTAGTCGACCAAGTCACCTTTGACCGGGTTCAGGAATTGATGACAAAGAATTTCGAGAGCAGGGTGAAGCTCACCTATCCGAATCGTTATCCGTTTTTACTGTCTACTCTGATGGTCTGTGGTCAGTGTGGCGATGGGCTTCCAGGCAAAACTGCGAACGGTAATGGCGGCAAAGTGCCTTACTATGAGCACGGATGGGCGGTAAAAAAACAGTCGTCGCTCAATAAAAAGATATTCCATTGCCATCCGACGAGGTTTCCCGCGCGCATCGTTGAACCACTTGTTTGGGAGGATGTTGTCCGCGTCCTGAGTAACGAGGAGCTTGCTGGAAAACTGATTGAAAAGGCACAGTCAGCCCATAAAAAGAACGTCCATATCGCCGATAGCGACAAGCTTCGGCAAAAGATCTGCGGAGTCGAGGAACAACTGGAAGCCCTCGTGGAGCATCTTTCAAAAATTCCCAAGGCAGTTTCACCAGCACCGATCTTTGCTCAGATGGAACGGCTCGGCAGCATTAGAGACCAGTTGCAGAAGGATCTCGTAAAAATAACCTCATCAGGAGACTACACCGATGCGCCAGCAAGCCTGTGCGACTACCAAACATACTTAAAGACGATTTGCACTGTGTTGCACGAAGTTGCACTTCCAGAGGAGAAAAATGCACTAATTAAGGCACTAGTGCACAAAATTGAGCTCTTTCCAAACCGGATTTGTATCCATTATGTGGTCGGTGAAAGTCAAATTTCAATTAGGACGGAGCGATTTGAAGAGTCAAACGGACAGCGAATAGATGCAAAAACCACTAAAATTAAAGGGGGAAACGATGTAGGAGGTGAAAGCCAACTTCTTTCGGACCATGGTTCGAAAAGAGAGTTGACAAATGGAGATAAGCGGAGTCGAACCGCTGACCTCTTGCATGCCATGCAAGCGCTCTACCAACTGAGCTATACCCCCATTGACACCAAAAAACCCTTACGAGTGAATCGAGGTTATCTGGAATTCAGCCTTTAATGTCAACGCTAAATTAACCCTTGGGTTTCCGTTGACGTAACATGAGCTGGCAGTTAAATGCCACACCTAGTGGTTAATTTACTAGCAATAACCGGAGTTTGAGATTAACCTGAGAGCTGCCGTTTTGTACCATTAGCGACTGGAGGCGAGAGGAATGCCCACTACTAAAGCTGAAATATTACCGCGTAACAACAATTGGCTTTTTGCCATTGGACTAGCCGTCGTTGGAGTTGTCACGTCTTTATATTCGATCAAGCATCACTTAGAACTTCGCATCCATGGTCACACGGACGCAAGCTGTAATATAAATAGTTCCATCAACTGTGACGCTGTCGCAGCGAGTAAATACAGTGAGATCCTTGGCGTTCCATTGGGTGTTTGGGGGCTTGGATATTTCCTAGCAATGGTAGTGCTTGCCATAACGGTTTTTACTCAGCACAAATCAAGTAAAGAACATGAGCCGACTTGGTTTGTCATGACAGCAATCGGTGTGCTCACATCCCTTGCATTGGCTGGGATCAGCCTAGGCGTTCTTGGTACTGTATGCATAGTCTGTGTAGTGATTTATACACTGACCCTTGGGCAAGCAGGATTGGCCTGGAAGCTTTGGAGTGACGGCAAAGCAACTATGGCATTCAACGGGAAAGCCTTGTCTAGCGGACTTTCTACAGTCGCGGTAGTCGTAGCTCTCACGGTTGGTGGCTTTAACTTCCTTCAACCAGCCAAACAACTTCCTCCTGAGCTCCAAGATACCCCCGGAAAAATTGACGGACCAAAAACCATTTCAAATCTTTCACCTTCCACGGTTGACATCCCTATTAACAAGACTGCTTACAGCGGTTTTGGTGAAGACTTCCGCAAAGGACCTGACGACGCCAAGATAGTGATCGTTGAGTTTGCCGACTACATGTGTCCAGCATGCGGACAAACCGCTCCTGTGATTGAAGACATTGGTAAGCAATTGGGATCACGGGCATTGATCGTCTTCAAAAATTTCCCACTGTCAAACCAATGTAACTCCGGCGTCCAGCAGGACATGCACCCACATTCATGTGATATTGCAAAACTTGCACGCTGTGCTGGTGGCAAAGGTAAGTTTTGGGACTACCATCTCCTAGCCATGGCAGAGCAGTCTAAGGCGTCTAAAGAAAAGATGAGAGAGTGGGGCAAGCATGTCGGTCTATCCGATCAAGAAATGGATGGATGCCTGGCAAGCAAAGATATGCTAGCCAAGATCAAAGACGACGTTAGCGTTGCCGATAAGATTGGGGTCAATTCAACTCCGACTATTTTCATCAACGGCAGGAAGTATTTCGGCGAGCGCACAGCCCCAGCTTTGCGTGCAACAATCGAGTCCATGTAAGTTTACTTAGAGTCACAAAATGAAACTTAAGTTTGAGCACGATTTTCAGCAAAAGATTATGATCCAGGCGTTTGAAGAACCTTTTCGGATCGATTCTTCCAAGGCCGTGCAGCAATGGCGTGCGACCTGGATGCAGGAACTTAAGTCCTGGCATTCCCCCTATAAGCTTATTGTCGACTGCTCCAACATGGAGTTCGTTGACTCCCCAGAGACTCAGGAAGCCATGGGGCGAATGCTCAAGTTTTTTGAAGGACTATTTTTGCGCTCTATCACTGGATACGGTCGAGATCAAAGTAAGGGCCATGATCAGCTCCCTTTCAAAATGGTTGGTTCATTTGAAGAGGCTCAAAAGGAGGCAGGCGCTCGCGGCATGCGAGATCCAAAAGCTCCAGTGGACTTTCGTGGCAGCATCCAGTTTCAAAATCACTTTGCGCAGCACGTGGTTGAAATGAGTTTCTCCGATGATGTCGTAGTTGACTCCCTTGAAAAGATGGATGTCATCAAGAGCAAACTTACCAATAACTTAATGCAATGGCATAGTAAGTGGAGTCTTTTGGTCGATTGTTCGCGGGTCGCATTCACCCCGTCCGTGAAAGAGTCTTGGGAAAAAATGGAAAAATACTTCCGTGGCTTTTTCATGAAGACTGCCATTGGGTATAGTCCCCTTGATAAAGAGCGGGGCAACTATCCCTTTCCAACCTTCAGGGCAAGGCATGCTGCCGTCGCAAAACTTGAAAACGAGGGCATGTTTATGGGCAACGAGGCCCAGTGTCGCTCAAAAACGAACACTTGACAGGCTTTTAGGGCAGCTTTGGCTTGCGGACTTCTTCATTTTTTGGTTATTTTTAGCCAACTCTCTCGATGAATCTTATATTCAGAGACCTAGTAGCTCGTAATTGTACCAGTTGAAACAATTCAAAGAGGTGACGCTTGCTTCCTGTAGAAATTTATCCCATCCAAGACGCCATGGTTCTTCGTGCTCGTGGCAGCGAGTTGCTAATTCTGGCAGACCACGTGGCAACTTTAAAAAATTTGAAGTCAGCCGGCGAATTTGCTCGCTACTTCATGGATGAAGCCTTGGTCAATCGCCCAGCGCGCAAACTCTTTGAAGCATGGCTCCGTAAGGATGGATCACTCTGGGCCCGCATCTACAAGACTGTCCAGACGATCGAACCAAGCCCTGGTAGCGACACTCCTGTAGCAAAAGCAACAGAGCCAAAACCTGCAGGGAAGTCGGCTGATAGCGTCAAGGCGAAGTCCGAAGCTACTTCAGCTAAAAAAGAAGAGAAAAAAGAAGAGAAAAAAGAAGAAAAGAAAGCGACAGCTAAGAAGGAAGAACCTAAGAAACCTGCGGCCAAGACTGCGGCCAAGACAGCCAAGGTTGCAGAAAAGAAAGCGGCACCCAAGTCAGCAGCAAAAGCGGCGCCGAAGCCTGCACCGAAGGCTGCATCAAAGCCTGCACCGAAGCCTGCAGCCAAAAAATCGACCAAGAAATAACTCTTTAAAAGT
Organism: Pseudobacteriovorax antillogorgiicola; assembly: GCA_945897695.1. GTDB lineage: Bacteria > Bdellovibrionota_B > Oligoflexia > Oligoflexales > RGVZ01 > CAMDKS01. Next base: position 11,250 of record CAMDGW010000047.1, read on the forward strand.
CCCCGCTCTATCCGAGCGGGGTTTTTGGATATTTGGCGTGATCAAGAAATACCTAATCATCGGCAAGCACATCACTTTGAGCTCAACGCGTTTTGAGGTCGCAAGGGAAGATGACGCGCCAGGTCCGATTGAAGTTAGGGCACCCGTCGACGTAATCTGGAAAGCCCAGGAAATATTGAAAGAGGCGGAGATCCAGTTGAGTTCAGGCGAAGGATCACAAGCCATCAAAGACACCTACTCCAGACTTCTAAAACTTCTGGCACCGCATTGTACCGCCGAAAAAGACCGGCTGTGGGTGTATCAACAGATCCAGTAATTTATGAGCAATGCTTCAAACAAAGCAATATTCCTTGATCGTGACGGCGTATTAAATGTCGATCTTGGCTACACGTATAAGCCTACAGACCTGCGACTTGTTCCCGGAATGATTGAGGGACTTAAAGAACTAGCAAATGCCGGATTTAAACTTGTGATGATCACCAATCAGTCTGGTGTGGCGCGAGGTATGTTCACGTTAGAGAATGTACACGAGTTTAATGACGCCTTGCTGAGAGCAATTCAGACTCATATCCCTGGGTTTGCATTCGACGCAATTATGATTTGCCCCCATCATCCAAAGGGAACAATTGCAGAATTTACCGCTGAATGTAGTTGTCGCAAACCAGGCACAAAACTTCTAACGGATGCAGCTATTGCGCTCAATATTGATCTTTCTAAAAGCTGGCTAGTTGGCGATAAAGACTCAGACGTAGACTGCGCCCTCAACGCGAGCATGAGAGCAATTCAAGTGACTATGGGAGGAAAGCAGTACACACAAAGCAAAAAAGCCTTTGCCCTGGTTCCTACATTAAAAGAAGCAGCTGAAATTATTTTGAAGAATTAATTTTATCGAGTAAAGCTTTGATGCGAGGACCGCAACGCTGCCCCTGACAGCCACCGGTTCCGGTCCCCACCTTCTTGTTCACATCCTGAACAGTTTCGCAGCCTTCAATACCAGCCAAGACGCGCCCAAGATTTATACCCTTACAGATGCAAACCACCTTTGCCATCTGTCTGGCACGCTCTTCGGCAATCTCTTTAGCTGTCCTATCACTCATAATACGTATTCAAAACCTCTCTACATGTATAAGCCGCCAAGCTTCGATAACCATGTCGGGTTAATCCATGCGAAAACATACACTGTCGCATTACAAGCACTGTGAAACAGTGCCGCCGGCCAAACTCGCCCCCAACGTCTTACTATGATGTCACAACAGATTGCTAGTATGAAAGGACCAAATGACAGTCCTAGCTTTAGTCCAGTCATTCGCGCCCAAGTCGGGTGTGTGTGAGCCACACTAAACACAAGAGCCGAATACCAGGGCCCCCAACGATCACCAGAAAATCGCGACAAGAACGGAGTTATACCCATTCGAAATACCATTTCTTCAGCTAGCGGTATGGCCGTCAATGTTGCCAAGACATATGAAAATTCTGACGACCCACTCAGTGCATAAGGCGTAAAATCAGCCCTTGGACTTCCGATCGCCAGCAAATAGGCACCTAACAGCACCAGTGGGCCCGGAAGCCATGCGAGCCAGGGGGTACCTTTAATTTTGAGACCTATGCGAGCCGGCTTTCGAATCAGAATGATAAGAAAAGCTAGAATGATATGTGCAATCAAAACGCCGATCCATGGCTTTGTATGGAGCTGCCGAATCACGTACTCATAGCTTTCGCCCAGACCAAGTAGCAAAGCAAGCGCAACCAGAATAGACGTTATGAAAGCTGACATGCCAACATGGCTTCCTGACATATTATGCACCGATACGGTTACTGGGTTTCCAGCCGATAATCTCGCTAAGCGCTTCAACGAGGTGCTTAATGTCATTTTTGACAACGTAGCCATTTGCGCCCATTGCCATGCCAGTGTCTTGTGTCGCTTTTCCTGACAATGACGAATGAATAATCACTGGTAGGTCGCTAATGACGTCATTTTGACGAATCTTTTTTGTTAGGATAAATCCGTCCATTTGAGGCATTTCAATGTCTGTAACCACAGCCGAAAGCCGACCCTCGCTCCAATTCCCAGAGGCGTAATTTTCAAGAATTTGTAGAGCTTCTCTACCATTGGTCGCAGTCATAACGTTGAGTCCATATCGCTGAAGACCAATTTTTGTGTTCTTTAAAATAAAAGCAGAATCATCCACCAGCAAAACGAGCGGCGCGCCTGTTTGATCATAGCGAATTTTTCCCGAGCCAGAAGCAGATCTAATGCCAGGGTGATCCGCAGACTTTTTATCCGGGGCAAAAGCTGCGTGGCCATTCGCGATGAGCGGCGAGCTCGTTGGCATGTGAGCTACTTGTCTGCTACTTGATTCGGCGTCGATATCTGCCAATATTCTTTCAAAATCCAGAATAAACAAAAACTCATTATCCTCGACTAAAGTCATAGCGGAAATATACGTACTACTATCAGCTGCTGGCGGCATAACATGGTTCCAGTTAACGCGACGAATCCTATGGGCACTATCCACAACAAATCCAGCACGCTTTACTCCAAATTCAGTCACGATGACTTTCTGATCTTCTAAGATGTCTGCGCGTTCGTCACCCAGAACTCGGGCAAGATTTATTATCGGAATAGGCACTCCGCGAAGTTCAAACACACCGGCCAATCCGTTTATGCGGCTAT
>CAMDGW010000048.1 GCA_945897695.1 Pseudobacteriovorax antillogorgiicola
CCCGGTGACTGCGCCTAATCGATTTTACCAGGTTGCCCATTGTAATGGTTTGGGACACAGATTTCCCAGGTCACTAGCGGCATTAAGAGAAATGAAGGCTGAGGGTGGCTGGGGTGTCGTCTGCACCGAAGAAGTAGAAATTCATCACACAAGCGATCTTTCCCCTTTTCATGAAGGACGCCTTTGGAATGACGATGATATAGACGGATTAAGATTGATGGCCGAATCTGTGCAGCGTCATGGATCTCTTGCTGCCATTGAACTCGTCTACAGCGGAATGAACTCCACAAATCTATATTCACGGGTTCCTCCTATGGGACCAAGATCTATGGGCATCTCTGGCGGATCTGGCTTTGATCCTGTCCAATCAAGACGCATGGACAAAGACGATATTCGAAACGTCAGACGATGGCACAGGCAGGCAGCCATCCGCGCTAAGCAAGCGGGCTTTAATATTATTTATTGCTACGCTGGCCACGGCTTGACACTACCCATGCAATTTATGATGCGCCGCTACAACGACCGCACAGATGAATATGGTGGATCACTCGAAAACCGCGTTAGATTTTTTCGAGAAATCATCGAAGAAACCAAAGAAGCCATTGGTGACTCCTGTGCTATCGCCGTTCGCTTTGCAGTCGATGAACTACTTGGCGACGACGGCATCACACATCAAGGCGAGGGGTATGACATAGTTGCCATGCTCGCGGAACTTCCTGACCTATGGGATGTCAACATTAGCGGCTGGACCAATGACTCTGCCACATCGCGCTTTGAGAAAGAGGGCTACCAGGAACCCTATATTTCGTTTGTCAAACAGCTTACAACCAAACCAGTTGTGGGCGTTGGTCGCTACACGTCGCCAGACTCCATGGTATCAGCCGTGAATCGTGGTGTCCTTGACCTCATAGGCTCAGCTCGACCGTCAATTGCAGATCCCTTTCTTCCCAACAAAATAAAAGAAAACCGTCTGGAAGATATTCGAGAGTGTATTGGCTGCAACATCTGCGTTGCCGGCGATATGAAAATTGTCCCGATCCGCTGTACACAAAATCCAACCATGAGTGAAGAGTGGCGTCGAGGGTGGCATCCAGAAAAAATTCCAGCAAATAAATCCGACAAAGAAATTCTCGTGGTCGGAGGCGGCCCCTCTGGCCTTGAGTGCGCAAGAGCTCTTGCCCAACGGGGATACCCAGTCACCCTAGCTGACGCGCGACGCGACTTCGGCGGCCGGGTTTTACTAGAATCGAAGCTTCCAGGATTAAGTGAATGGCGTCGTGTTGCCGAATGGCGCATGGCCGCCCCGCAGCAAAGAGCAAATCTCACCTACTACCCCTCCAGCAAAATGACTGCCAAAGACGTTCTGGAGACTGGCATCAAAGATGTCATTATTGCAACAGGCGCAAAATATCGTCGCGACGGAATCGGGCGCACACTCCACACCCCCATCCCTGGCCATGACCAGGCCCACGTCTTAACACCAGACGACATTATGGACGGTAAAATCCCGTCAGGTCATGTGGTTATTTATGATGATGATCATTATTACATGGGAGGTGTCATGGCGGAACACTTGGCACTTCATGGCTGTCAGGTAACCATCGTAACACCATCACCAATGATTTCCTACTGGACGCAGTTCACTCTAGAACAAGAGAAAATTGAAAAGAAACTTCTCGCTATGAACGTTAAGTTCTTTACCCGTCACACTTTGAAATCTATTTATCATCATGACGCAACTATCGAGTGCAGCACGTCTGCCACCATGACGTCCGTCAAAGCAGATCACATACTGCTTGTGAGCGACCGCGCTCCCAATGATAAGCTTTACCAAGAGTTAAAAGCTCATCAAGAAAACGGGACCCTGGACTCGCTACGAATCATCGGTGATGCTGAAGCTCCGAGCACTATCGCCCAGGCAGTTTACGCTGGACACCTTGCGGCAAGAGAGTTTGATGAAATCATTAATCCTGATGAGACGCCCTTCAAAGTCGAACGGGTAACACTCATCTAAACAGTAACTCTGCACGTCTAATTGAAGATCGAGGCAGTTTACTGTTCTGATATAAAAATCAGGTGACCTTCAGGGCAAGGTTTTGCAACATCTAAATCCGAGATGGTAATTGTGATGACTGTTGGGGCTCATGACTCGGTCACCATGCCAAAACGGGGCACGCCATCGACACCAATCTGGATGTGCTTTAAATTTGTCAAAAATAAACCAACTGCCTTTCATCTCAGTGACACCAAGCTTTGACGATCCTCTACTAGTCATCTGGTCTTCCGCTAAGGGCAGATTCATATGTTCGGCGGCGTTTCCGTGCTGGTCAAAGACTTCAAGGGGGCTTTTACACTCGGGGAACATCCCTGCAGGGTAAGTATTAGATCCGCAATTTTTCCAATTGCCACCGTTGCAATTTGCATCCTTCGTGCTAGACATAGCACAGATCCCTTTTTTATCCTCTGGGCCGAAAGCCCAGCGTTTGTGGGAGGCCTGCTTTTGGTTATGGGTATATCTCAATTTTTTTACTGCGTCATTGTCGCCTAAGCTTTTGATCGCTGCGAAGTCATAATCTGGCGGAGTTAAGGCGCCGTCACAAGCACCCTCCCATTCATGGGCATCACACATGCGTTTACCAACCGCCGCACAAATTTCTTGGGCCTCTTTGGCACGCACCCAAACAACAGGGTAGTCACAGGGCACGTTGGGAAATTCAAACTGATCAATACACGCCTTGGCGTCGGTTGGCTTTTCACCTTTGGAAAGATCATACAGTGGAGCCATATAGCGAGAGCCACAAATCCTTTCAAACTCAGGATTTTCGTAAACAACACCTGCTTTTTTAATCTTTTCCTGACACTGCTCGCGAGTGGCGGCATGCTTCGTTACCTCTGGATTGCCCTGACCAATAAAAGGAGAAGAAGATAAAACTTTTTTTAGATCCGACATCTCTTTGTCACTATACTTTAGATCTGTCTTCATGCGATCAAACATCGCCTGGTTTTCCAAAGCCAGCGCAGCAGGCACTGGGCCCGAGGCAGAACTCGCCTGTGCAACGCTGACAAAGAAACTCGATCCAAAGCCAGACAAAAGCAGAAACAATAGCTTCATTTTATGGCATCCTGCACAACTGGGTTTTTGGGTAAAATATAGAAGAAATCTCGATTGTCTGGCATTCCAACAAAGCGGGGCACATAAACTCCAACCCCGGACTCATCCAACACCTTCATTCCAGAATCTAGATAGTATGTAGCTGAGCCACCAGCATCGCGATCGTAGACGGCCAGATATGTGTGCTCAAGTGCATTCATATCGAGATGCATGCCATACTTACATCCATAGGATTGAAAGACTCTCGCCATGGCAGGCGGTGTTACGCTCGTGAAGTAGCTATAAACCAGATAGCGACGACCACTGGTCTCCTGAATGCAGAGGCCAGCTCGTAGAGCGCGCATAGTTTTACTATCGGATCCCGACCAGTTGCCTTGGCCCCAATTTGCTACCAACGCACCCGGGATCCCCGCCCGAGTGGTTTCATCCCATTCAACCAGTGGGACCCCATTTTGCCTAGCAGACTTAATATTTGACAAAGACGCATCATCTGCCTCTGTCCAAGTCTTCATGTCCACTGAGCCTGTCCCATCAACAATGATTGTAGCCAGTCCTGGATTGAGACGAGACTGGACCACGCCGTTTTCAATGAAACCATAATGACTTCCGCGATTGACAAGAGCTAGTGGCCCCCAGCGAAACGCGGAATGATATCGTTTGAAACCCGATGTGAACGTCGAAACCACTTTGGTCATGAGATTGGGAGGAATCATTCCGGGGCTCACAACAGGGTCACGTTTGTCAAAACCGTCAGGCCCAGTCCACCCCTTCGGTCGAACCGACGGATTAGCTCGAATGGACCAATTTAACGATGGATGCTCAGTACCGAGCATCATACCAACATCATAGAGGCTCAAATCGTAAGCGACAGAAATAACAAGTGCCTTGCGTTCAGTGTCATCAAGCTTACCGACAATATTTGTGTATGACTTCTGTATGTCGTCGGCAACGCGTCCTGGCTCCATTAAACTTACAAATATTCCTGGCTTTGACTGCAGTTCAAACCATTCAGCAATCGGCAATGAACCACCCTGTCGATCACGCAATGGGAGATTGAGAACCGACGCCTTTAGCAGGATATTGGTATCACTTTTATTGATTTTTGCGGGATCTGGACCAGGACGGGAAGCCGCAACGTGAGGGGTTGAAGAATCTGCTGCCCGCGCCTCCTCTGAAACCTGAAGAAAACCATCTTTGAAAAAAGTATTCTTAACCAAAGTGGTAATTTGCTCCCCCTCCCAAACATTACGGCGCAGGAAATCAGCAACCACTTCTTTTGTGGAGGCTCTTCCGGCTACAGGAACGAGGAGATAGAGGCGGTCGTTGCACAACGACTGGTATGGCTTCTCAGATTTTGTCAGATTGATCAACGGCGTTTCGCCGGTCTCACTCCAAAGTTCACAACGATCAACGCGATTATGAGCATGAATAGAGATGCCTCGCGCAAACGTATTTTCTAAAACTAGTTTCTGACTCGAGGGATTCATATTCATTAGATTGAATTGCCGCGTGCTGTTTCCAGACTTTATTTCAAGCACAAATGAAGAGTTGATGTTTGGATTTAGATTGATCAGTTTCGCGTAGGCTACCTTGTCACCGTCTCCTGAAAGCGTTAACATGGCCTCTTCTTTCCACTCTTGCAGGTCAAGAATAGACATTGCACGTTTCGGCTCATCTGCCTTTAAATTCGACGACCAAAAGAAGATCCCGCCGAGCACAAGAGGCCCAAGCAATTTAAATTTCTTTCGTATCGCCATCCAATGACTCCGTTAATCAACCTGACCAAGTGGAACCTTCGACCGCACAGGACATGACATCGTAAACTGCCCGAAACGTATCCAGCTTTAACCACCTAAAGATCGGCAAATTATGAACGTTTTAAAGTCCGAGGCTGCCAGAAACGTCAAACGTCACAACCTGACCAGCTGCCCTGGGAGAAAGATTAAATGGCTAAATTTTTGGGGATTCTCGACTGATTTGTCAAAGAAGCAAGCCACGGTCTATGGCCCAAAGCGGAGAATGAGAAGGTCCTAAATTGACGGAGCCAAAATCTTAACTTTCTGATATTCTTTTCTTTCTATTACTTGGTTTTGCATTCTTAAAATTGAGGATCCAATGGTTCGGAAGTTTTTGTTAGCGGCTCTTTTTTTGGTGTTTACTGGGTCGTGCGTCACCACCGACCCTACCGCCAACGTAGAATTAAGTTCTGGGGATCTGATTGTAAAAAGAATTCCTGATCGCCCATCGTCTGCGCCAATCGGCGCCGCTTTCGTGAGCCAATTGAAAAATCTTACAAACGATGCTCGTGAACGAGCTATTCTCGCTGAAGTTGAAAAAGGCAACATGCCAAGCTTTCTTCGACGCTTTAGACCCGTCAAGCTAACCTTGCAGCAGCCAGGTAAAAAAACATTCAATGCAACCATCTGGGTTAGCCCGGACTACGTGTCGATTGGTAGCGACAAAAACTATGTTCGAGTTCCCATGAATCCTGTCACCGCTCAAAAAATTGCTGACAGATTTGGATGCATGCTACCAACCACCAAGCTGGTTGATGCCATCTATGAACAGGCTGATTTCAAACTAACTCCAAAACCCATGCAAGCTGGCTCATCCATGGTGACCACCGATTATTTCTGGCGTCATAACATGACGATTGAGAGTCAACTCCATGGGTTCACGCCTGGGAAGCTCCTCGCAGGACATAAAAAAGACGTAGTTGTCACGAATAAATTGAAAGTCCAACCAACTCGCGTTGCTATTTATGGCTGGCACACCTCCCCTAAGCACCCGATCCAGCCTTTAAGCCTCGTGCATGGCTATCGTTATGCGGACTATAGTCACGGCATTCGACTTGTTAGCCAGTACATGCAAATTGATGGAAAAGCGGTATTCACAGGCGAAATCTTAAAGGACCCAGCCCTAGCTGGACTACTCAGTAACGAGGGTGCCCTGTCAATTCCTCGCATTAGAACTGAATTACTTTCATCGGCCCAGCCAAAGCCTTATGCAAAATCACAGCTATAAGACCGTCAGTCCCGCTCAGGCCATTCAGCTAGTGCAAAGCGGTCACTCGGTTGTCGTTTCCCACGCATCAGGGGAAGCGCGACACTTTTACGAACAAATCCACAAGCACGCTCGCTCGCTCGTCCAAACCACAGTCTATGGTGCAAATCCAAGTAAGAATTATCCTTGTTTTTCGGAGGCTGGTTTAAATGGTCACTTGAATTTTGACCTCACGTTTCTCAATTCATCTGTACGCCAAGCCAGAAAAATGGATCACGTCCACTATGTGCCAAGCCACATGTCGCGCTGGGCCCACCATATGCATAGTTCGGCGTCCAGAAAGAAGCAGTTGAGTCAGGCAAATGCCGACGAAGCTGTCATCGATATTTTTTGGGGAAGCTGCTCATTGTCAGACGAACGAGGTTTTGTCAGTCTCGGCCTTAACGCTGTCTACGAGGCGGAAATCATACATCGAGCAAAGATTATTATCCTTGAAATGAATCCTCATATGCCCTTTACCTATGGATCCACCTTATTTCCCGTGAGCAAAATTAATTACGTGGTGGCTCAGAGCCTGCCTCCTCCCACGCACATCAGCCCAGCACCGGGACCAGAAGACATCAAGATTGGATCATTCGTAGCTGAATTAGTCAGCGATGAATCAACCATTCAACTTGGCATTGGCGGGATTCCCAATGCTATTGGGCAATCCCTTGCCGGCCACAGGAAATTGGGCGTGCACACCGAAATGATCAATGATGCAATCATGGCATTAAAGAAAAGTGGGGCCATAGATGGCAGTTCAAAAAGCCTTTGGAAAGACAAAATCATCGGAGCGTTTGCCTACGGCAGTGCTGACCTCTATAAATTTATTGATAAGAATACTGAAATAGAGCTTCATCCCGCCTCGATTGTAAACGACCGCTCGACCATTTCACAAAATCACAAAATGACATCAATCAACACCGCCGTTGAAATCGACATCACCGGTCAGGTTTGTTCAGAGTCAATTGGTCACGCAGAGATCACCGGCACGGGCGGCGCCAGCGACACCCACATTGGAGCCCAACTTTCAAAAGGAGGTCGTGGGATCATCGCCATGCGCTCGACAACGAAAGACGGAGATAGGTCAAAAATAGTTTGTGGCCTCGCACCTGGAGCTAAAGTCACCATACATCGAAACGATATCGACACGGTTGTTACGGAGTATGGAATTGCAGAAATGATTGGTAAAAATGCCAGTCAACGGGCAAAGTCATTGATTGAAATCGCCCATCCCAAGTTTCGAGAAGAATTATTATTCGAAGCAAAGAAATTCGGTTATTTATAAATCCCGCAGCATCAAGCGTCCAGCCTCTAGGGCCTTATTCAAACCCCAAGCACTTGCACGACCCATCAGCACAAATGATCTTGGAGCCATTGATCACCTTGCCTTTAACGACGTCCTGTGCAGATTTAGCGCCTAAATCTTGTGGGCTAAATTCATAGACCACACCATCAATTTGATCGCCGCCACCGTTGACGCAGCCCTCAAACGATATTTGGATCACTCGAGACGTCTTACTGGGGATCACTTCTTTTGCGTGCCCCTTTTGACAATAGCCGTTGTCGTACGCATCGAATCGAAGCCTCACTGGATTTGCCGACTGGTTATCGACTGCAATCGTGTATCTTCTTGACCTGGGATGCTCGAGCGCGTCACCCTTACCGCAACCAGATGTTAAGAACAGCGAAGCAAGGCCAAACACAAACAGCGTGAGCGCCACACGTCTGGCCATCAAGGTTGCACATTTGGTCATAAACTCGGTCTGCTGAACAACTACCATATCTCGATAACTCCCTAACCTCTTTAGAGTCGAAACGGCCCCACGGCTGCTGCTGGGTAACATGAGCCTAATTTTCAGTCAAAGGATTTACTCCCCAACAAAGTAGAGGCAACTGGCTTTTGCGGCCCAAATTAAGGATAAATCCCTGTCTAGACCCTACACACAACCGTCCATATATTAGACAGCCTTATAGGCCAAGGGCTCGAGCACGGGACTGCAAACCACTGAAATTAATGACTTTCATGCTGAACCATCAGTTATCCTAATACATGGCACAGGCCTTGCTGGGTAAGAGGTACCACACTTTTAGGAGAACTGATCATGAAACCGGCACTACGTATTACATTAGGTGTTTTAATAACTGCAACTCCCCTTGTGTTTTCGACGGCAGCCCACGCTCGCCGCGGCGACCGCGAGGGACTGAACTTCGGTTCCTCTGTTCGCATCATGGATAGCGACGACCGGGGCGAATCCAGCAGCATCAGTAGTAATAATACCCGCACAAAAAGTGCAGGTCAGGCTTTCAGCCCGTATGTCGGTTACGCATTTGGCCCATTGAATCTTGGCCTTATGCTGAATATTGAAAATAAATACGAAGAATTTACTGAGACAAGCACCCTAAGCAATCAGAGATTAAGCCGCGATGCCACGACAACAAGCAAGACGGTAAGCCTCTTTTCTCGCTTTAATTTTGGAAAAATCATGTTCTTGGAAGCTGGTGCGGGAGTTTACAGCCAAAATACTAGCGTCCACACAGAAATACGCTCTATGAACGGCGAGACCTTCTCTGGCTCAAGCAACGACTATAAGGTTCAGGGCATTGGACCGGGCTACCATATGGGCGTAGGAATGGAGCTGCCAGCAGCCAATGGCTTCTTCTTCACCGGATCTTACATGGTCCATAACTATATGTTGCGCGACACTGTCCATAGCAGCTACGGTAGTGTGATTGGCAGCCAGCAAAAGCGAGAACTTTCATTTGGAATCGCTTACTACAATTGATTTACTGCCATCCAGGATGGAATGAGCACTTTAGAGGAAACAAAAAAACCGAGTTTATATGATCAGATAGGCCACGCCTTCATTGCGAAGGCAGTGGCCGAATTCTATAAGCGCGCCTTTGCCGATGTCATGATCGGTCACTTCTTTTTCAATTCAGATATAAATCACATCATCGAACAACAGATACCTTTTGTATCAGCGATGCTGGGTGGTCCGAGCAAATATCAGGGAAAACCACTGAAAAGTGCCCACAAGCCCTTCAAGATCAGATTGGTGCATTTTAACCGCAGACAGGTGCTCATGGGCGAGGTCTTATCAGACCTAACTCTCGATCCCACTCTACGAGACGCCTGGCTTGCCTTGGAAGATCAATTCCGACAGGTTATTATAAACGCGTGAGACCTGCTTACTGCCGCACTAAACGAGGAGACCAGCAATGGAAGCACAACTGCGTCAAATTTTTCGTTCCGGCGTAACCCTTAAGGTCCATCACCGAGAACAGCTGCTACGCCTCCTAAAAAAGGAAATATTGAATCTTGAACCAGACATCTTAAAAGCCCTGAAAAAAGATCTAGGTAAGTGCGAGTTTGAATCACGAACCACGGAAACAGGTTTTGTCATTAGTGAGATCAATCACGCGCTAGATCACCTTTATGATTGGACTCGGGTGCAGGAAGGTCCTGCCCCCCTTTCCGCTCAACCTGCCAGTACCCGCGTGATCCCGAGCCCCAAGGGAACGGTTCTGATCATTTCACCTTGGAATTACCCTTTTCAGCTCGCAATCGCGCCTATGGTAGCAGCCATTGCCGCAGGTAACACTGTCGCAATCAAACCCAGCGAGTTAACACCAAACGTAAGTCACATCTTAAAGTTTCTGATAGACAAAGTATTTCCTCATGGCGAAGTCAAATGCGCTCTTGGTGGTGCGGAAGTCGCGATGGATCTTCTTAAACAGCCGTTTAACCATTTTTTCTTTACTGGAAGTACACGTATCGGAAAATTGGTCGCCCATGCCGCGGCGGATCAACTAGCTGGTATGACCTTAGAGCTAGGAGGAAAAAGTCCATGTATCGTTGACGCAACAGCCAGCATCAAACATACGGCTAGAAGAATTGCATGGGGAAAAGCTTTGAACGCCGGACAAACCTGCGTCGCACCTGACTATCTTATTGTTCACGAAGATATTCATGATCGATTGATTGACGCGATCAAATCCGAATGGAAGATCTTTTTTGGTACGGACCCGGCACTAAGCCCTGACTATGGTCGCATCGTGAACCACAACCACTTTGATCGCTTAGACCAAATTCTCAGAACAAGCAGAGGCACAATTCACGGCGGACGACGCCATCGAGAAGAAAATTACATTGAACCCACGATCCTGACAAACGTAGACTCGAAGGACTCATCAATGGCCGAAGAAATTTTTGGACCGATTTTGCCTGTGCTTAAGTGGAATAAGGAGATTGATATTGAAGCCATTATTGATCAAAACCCTGACCCTTTGGCTCTATATGTGTTTACCGGTAAATCTTCTTTTGCTGACAGGCTACTGACGCATTATTCATTTGGAGGCGGGTGTATCAATCATATTGCACATCACCTCAGTTGCCCCGAGCTTCCATTCGGAGGAGTTCGCAACAGCGGAGTGGGCAGCTATCATGGCAAATTTGGCTTTGACACCTTCACGCACTACAAAGGTATTTTAAATGCCAGCACTAGATTTGACGTGACATTAAAATACCCGCCCTACGGAAATCGGGCGGGATTAATGAAGTGGCTTTACAGATAAACGTTTAAAATCATCCGACGTAATTGTTTGAAACAACTTAGTTGGGTCACTTATTTGATCACCTTTGACAGGTCTTCCAGCTGACGCTTAGCATAGGACGGCAGGCCAGCGCGGCTAGCGACACCATATGACTGCAGCATGCTAGTTTCCAGTGCGTTCAAACACTTTGTACTCAGATTCTTATCTTTACCCTTGCGCACGCACCCTTCGTAGTAAGCGTCTTGAAGCGTCCCAAGATTGAGATCTCGCAGGTAATCAGCCGTTTGCCCTGCTAGCCAAAGCATCTCCTGCTCACTCTCACCACCATGAGAACGACCGAGGAGATCATGTAAAATCGCCGATGCGCGCATGTATTCGATCAATGCTCCACCCGGAAGTTTTTGCGCCACCGCTTGACCTTCGGCAATTAGTCTCTTAGCTAGCTCGAACCGCTCTTTGTCATTCATACTCGGCGGACGGCGCTCAGTTGTCCACGTTTTTGCCGACTGACGCCACATGGCAATATCTCCGCGCAAGGATGGCGGAATATTTTCAGGAGACTCCTGAATGCGGCTCAACAATTCTGTAGTAAGGCTTGGGTCTTTCTGAACCCTCACTGAAATAGCAAGCATCTTTCGAACTGCCATATCCCACGCATCAGGGTCAGACTTGGCAAGCGGCCTATCTATAAGCACTTGCTCATATTGTTTTAGCGCCTCCGTAAATTGTCGGGTAGCTGCCAGATACTCTGCTTTTGTGAGGGCTGGCATCGCTTTAAAACGCTGCGACTGAATCACATCCGAAAGGTGAAGACCTTTACTTGTGCGGGTGTGACAACTGATACAGTAATCGGTCACGTTGCGCATGAGGCGCCTAGGTACCACACGGTCTCCCGAGTTCCACATGTCAATCGACATATTTATATCGTGGTCGAACCTCTCAGCAACGAAAGGAATGCTCGGGTCATTGTCTGCAAACTTTTTTGTGCTTGCAACCATCTTCCCCGAAAGATCCTGCATCCGATGCAGAAGGGATATTATCTCACGGGCATTTTTTGGATCTTCGAATGCGGCCTTGTTCAGAACGAGAGGCAACAAATCACTCAGCGCAACGAATAGCCCGCCCATTTCCTGCCGAATAGGTGCAACCGGCTCGGAGGAGACACCTTTCTTGCTGGCAGCCAAAACGGAGGCACTCATCAGTGAGCCCACAATCGCAGCAGCTATACCGATTGACCGAATCATAAAGTTACCCCCTCACGTAAGGACCTAATTAGCTAATGTTTTTATGATGCACCGCCACCCGCATCTGAGCAAAACACTCAACATTACAGGATGTTGGCCCGGACCTATAAAAGCGTCGAAATGACATATAATGCTATAAAATGGTTGACTTATTTCATGAAACACCTTAAGACCAACTTATTCGTCAAGACAGGAGGCTCTCGTGAAAACATCTGAGATTTACGCTCAACGACCCCGACTCCTTTCGGCTTTGGTTTTGGCCCTAGCACTCGTTGGAACTTTAACTGGTTGCGGCCAGAGAGCCCCAAGTAAACTGAAAATCATTGGCGGTATTGCCGTCGAAGAAAATGATCCGATCGCAAGCAGAGTTGCCGCCTTGGTGACCTCTAAGCATGTCGTTCAATGCACTGTAGCGGCACTTGGCCCCTCAACATTCATCACTGCTGCTCATTGCATCTACGGTAAAAAGCTCGAAGGTTGGACCATTGAAAGCGGCCTGAGAGCAGGCGACGGCGAATCACTACCTGTTCTTTCTGGAGAGATTCACACCAAATACGATCCCGCCTCCATGAGAACACTGTCTCCGGACTTACCACCGAATGACATCGCTATTATTAAGACAAGTGAACCCACAAGGTCAATTATTCCTGTGCCGATCATCCGAAAAGATTTGCGCCATCTAACGCGTCCAGCTCTAAAAGTTACAGTCGCAGGATACGGACGCACAGACGGTTTAGATCCTGAATCAACTGGTACACTTCAAAAAGTCGTATTAGCTATCAGCTCCTTCAACAAAGACGCGCATGAATTCACAACGATTAGCGATGAAGGAAAAATGGCATGCCACGTCGACTCCGGTGGCCCGGCATTCATGTATATCGGCAAGGAGTTAACTCTTGTCGGAACCATATCCCGCGGTGATCGGTCTTGTACGTCTGGCTCAACCGTCTTTACAGATATTTCCCAGTTCAGGGAATTTGTATCCGAGTTTCATGACTAATTTTTCTGGACAGTTCCCGCACAGAGGAGCATAGGTTCTCCAAGCGTCACGCACCTTCAACAGACGCGAAGGAGAACTTAACTATGCGAGTTAGCTACCGGGCGCTTTGTTTGGTTTTGCAACTTTATTTTTTGCTCTCTTGCAGTGCTGAGAACAACCAAACTTCTCTTCGAGAAAGATGGAATTCTGCAAACGATCCTTTGAATTTTCTTCCTAGTAACTTTGAACGAGCTTTAGACCGACTTCCTTTAGAATCTGAAATCTCAAAGAAACCTTGGTCTGACACCTACTGGCCATCTTCGGCTGCAGGCCTGGGACGACGGTGGAATGACCCGAACACAAACGATGATCAGGACTTCTCTTATCGGCCTTTCAAGCTGGCTCAACTTCGCGAGATGAGTTCTTCTGATCTGGCAAAGCTATCACCAGCAGAAAAATTTGATATCTTAAACAGCGCATATGACTATCCCCTTTTAAAGGCAGAACGGGCGCGAACCAGTCCAGAGTCCCCCGGATGGGAAGGGCTTTGTCACGGATGGGCATCTGCAGCTATCAATTTCGCTGAGCCAAAGTCGGTCCTGGTTCGCAACCCCGATAATATTGAAATCCCGTTTGGAGCGGCCGATGTTAAGGCGCTTATTGACCTTTATACGGGAAATTACAGCTCATCAAGGATCTACTATGTGGCAGAACGTTGCAATTTCGATTTTGTAGAGAACCCGGAGGCAAAAAAGCGCCCAGAATGCCGGGATGCTAATGCCGGGATGTTTCATCTGGTACTTGCTAATAAGCTTGGAGTTCAAAAGCGAGGTTTTGTCGCGGACATCAATCGGGATCAACAAGTTTGGAACCAGCCAATTTATTCGTTTTCTTCTCAGATTGTAGGGGAACGTCAGGGAGCAAGCCCCGGTGCGGCTCGGGGTACAGTCAAAGAAGTTATGATCCGCACCGTTATGGGTTACAT
>CAMDGW010000049.1 GCA_945897695.1 Pseudobacteriovorax antillogorgiicola
AGCTGAGGCTAGCGCAGCTACCAGGGAATCTTCGATTTCTGCAAGGATGGCCAGTCTATCGTTGTCGCCCATGCCTGGGACTTCGCCAAGCACTAGCATTCCAGCATCATCGCACCCGCAGAAGCTCCACACGTTGTCGCCCATTGTCATAGCCATGGCATCTATCAAGCCATTGCGCTCATACTCTTCTACAGCGGCACCCATGGTGGTAATGATCTGAATCTTTTTTCCGGTAAGCAGTGGCTTGATGCCTTCCTTGGCAGAGTGCTGATAAGCAAAGCCATTCAAAAGTACACGATCGATCCAGCCTTTCATGATGGCCGGATATCCTGTCCACCAAAGGGGAAAAATCAAAGTTATCAGGTCTGAGCTTTCGATAATAGTCTGCTCGTTTTTAATGTCGGAGGGGAGCTTGCCGCTCCTGATCGCTTCGAAATCTCCAGCAGATAGCACCGGATTAAACTTCATTTTATAAAGATCGCGGGTTATCACCGAATTGCCTAGATCTGACGATAGCTGGCCAATATGGTCGCGGATTGTCGCAGAAAAACTTTTTGGGTTTGGATGTGCATAAACAATAACGTGTTGCATAGTGCGATCCTTAGTGTGGCAAAGGTTAGGTGAAGAAAGCGTAACACCATTCCTACGAATCTGCTACATTGGAAGCAATTGCAAACATGGCGAAGCTTCTTGGGAGTGTTGTTGTGGAAATAAGACGATTCAAAATTCCGGAAAATCTAAAGTCCGTTATGGAGCTACTCGAGGTTCTCACATGTTGTGTGGCAGTAGTTTTCACGGATGCGACTGTGCAGTCCATATTTCTAGGTGGAACGATAGCGGTGGTTGGCGCCTCGCTTTTTACTTGGGCAGGGGGTTTTCAGCGCATGGAACGGGAGGGGGTTCTCACATTGGGGGGGCCTTACCGATTTGTAAGGCATCCTTGGATCTTGGCCCGATTCCTGATGGTCTTTGGCATTATTCTCATGGCCCGTTTACCGCTGCTGTTTTTAGTGGCTATGATTGGCCTTGCCCCCTTGTACAGACGCTTGACTAGGATGGAGGACCAGTATCTTTCTTCACAGTTGGGCCCCATGGCATCAGAGTATAAAGCATTTGTTGCTGGTTTTATCCCGCAGTTTTCTCCCGCGAAATTGCCGGCTTATGGAAAAAACGACCCCCAAGATGAGTTCTCATGGCGCAGAGCCCTCTTGAAGCGCCCAGGCAGGGGCAGCTTAGCGCTTTTGGGTGTTGGCGTAACTGTGGGGGCCATGGCAGTATGGTGCGAACAATGGGTTCCGGTATGGGGGTGGAGGGTTGCAGCTTTGGCTGCGTCGGCAGCCTCTATTTATTGGCTGATAAAAGACCGCTCCCAGTATAAAAGACGGTCGTTTAGTTAAATGATGTTCATTCCTTTGAGAAGGGTAATTTGATTATGTCTTTGCCACGTACGTCTCCATTTCCTGATTTTTACAATGTTGAAGGACTTTTGTCCGAAGAGCAGCGTTTGGTTGCAAACTCTGTTCGGGACTTTGCAAGTCGTGAGTTGAATCCATCGATTGGCCAACATTACATGGATGAGAAATTCCCTGTTGAAAAAATCAAAATGTTTGGAGAGCTGGGGCTACTCGGAGGAAATCTCAAAGGCTATGGCCTAGCTGGTATGGATCAAATTAGCTACGGCTTGGTGATGAAGGAGCTTGAACGATGTGACTCCGGTGTTCGTAGTTTTGTTTCGGTTCAGGGCGCTCTCGTCATGTACCCAATCTATGAGTATGGGAGCGAAGAGCAGAAAAACTATTGGCTACCAAAGCTTGGAACCGGTGAGGCAATTGGTTGTTTTGGTTTGACTGAGTCTTACGGTGGCTCAGACCCCGGTAAAATGAAGACTAATGCGCTTCTCAAAGGTGATAAGTGGATTTTAAATGGCTCTAAAATGTGGATTACCAACGGTAATCTAGCCGACGTTGCCGTCGTTTGGGCCAGTACGTCCGAGGGTGTTCGTGGATTCCTCGTTCCGACCAAGTCCAAAGGCTTCAGTGCCCGCAAGATGACAGGTAAACTCTCCCTGCGAGCTTCAGTAACTTCAGAGCTTTACTTTGATAACGTGGAGCTTGATAAGGGCGCCATACTTCCCAAATCTACTGCCGGCATCAAGTGTGCGCTATCATGTCTGACTCAAGCCCGGTATGGCATCGCTTGGGGTGTCTTGGGGGCGGCTGAAGCTTGTTTTGATGAAGCTTTAAACTACGTCAAAGATCGTATGATTTTTGATAAGCCACTTGCTGCCAAGCAATTGGTCCAAATGAAACTAGCTAAAATGTCTGCGGCAATAACCCAAGGCCAGCTACTTGCTTTGAGACTCGGTCAGCTGAAACAAGCGGGCGAGATGCACCACTCTCAGGTTTCAATGGCAAAACAAAACAACGTTCAGCTTGCACTAGATACGGCAAGAACCTGCCGCGACATGCTAGGTGGCAACGGTATTATGATTGAATACCAAACAATGCGGCATATGTGTAACCTTGAGACGGTCTACACTTACGAGGGAACTAATGACGTTCACTTGCTTGTGGTAGGTCAGCAGATTACAGGGATCCCTGCTTATTGAGGAGACAAGGCATGAGCGCACAATGGATTGTGTCGATAGCCGTCTTGGTGGAGATTGCGCTTTTTTCTGGATGCCGAATGGCAAAACTGGGTAAAGATTATCCAGATTCCCATACAGTGACTGGTGGATCCGATGCTTCTACATCGAAGGCTCCTATCATTCAGCCCCAGCGTCAGACGCAGCTAGGATCGGTTCTTTCGGTTAAGCTAGATGATTCAGGGAAATTATTGGATCAGTTGATTATCCGATTGGACTACTTTCCCGCGCCGCGACCTGATGGTGTTTCTGTGCCGACGTGTTACGACGAAATTGCAGGACACTTGGTATTAGGGCGAATCATTTGTCAGGCTAACGGTAATATTGCCGCAGAAATCATAGCCAACCAGGTGGTGCAGCAATGCTACACCTCCACTCCTGTGCGCAAAATTGCGGCTAAGTCGCCGATTCTGCTGAGCGGCTGTAAAGCAGCTGCAGAGATTCAGACCTATCGCTATGAGCCAGAATTGAAGTTGGAAGTGGTTAAGTGAGCAAGTGATCAAGTATGACGCAAGATAAATTCAAAAGCCCGGGCCGCTATGGCTCCGGGCTTTTAAAAATCTATTTATAACAATTATTCACAAGTAGTTTTGAGTGCTTGCTCTACGAGTCCACGAATTTTTCCTTCTGATCCATCCCATGTGCCAACGTGATTGCCAACCATCTCGCCTTTGCAGTCGACCACAAAAACCTGTGGTACCCCATTTGTAGTGCGCAACGCATTGTAGACGCGTCGTCCAGTGTCTTGAACAACTGGATGGTTCGGGTGGTGGCGGTCAATCCACTCTGCAAACTCAGCATCATTGGTATCAAGGCCTAGGTCCAATACTTGAACTCTCGGATTTGAAGCGTATTCTGTGGCTAATGCATCCACCTTAGGAGCATTTTCGTTGCAGTATCCGCAGCTTAACCGGTAGGTTTCAAACACGAACACGCCATTTTTGTGCTCAGACATTTTGTAGATGTCACGGGAGTCGCTATTTTTAAGCGGGAAGTCGTACATGGGAATCGTTGCAGCCGATGCAGCGGAAGCAACTAACAATGTGGCGGCTACTAAAAGACAACGCATAAGAGGATCCTCCTGGATGATTCAATTAAATGACCGGAACTATGTTTGTAGAAGAGTAACCGAGTCCACGTAATTATTCCAAGCAAAAGATTCCTTAAATTGACGATCCGGCAAATTCGGCCAGATTGGCAAGCTAATTCAGCCCCCTTAACCGCCACTTACTCCGGCTACGGCTATAAAATCTTTTAGATATTTTGGGCTTGGTCGATAGACCTCCTACCAGACAGGTCAAAAGCGGATAAACCGTGGGACTTCGTCAAGATTTGGACTAGAGGCTCATGGATCAGCGTTGCCGCGATCAGCTTGAATTTGCAAATAAGCTAATCTTCGTTAAGCAGTACGAAGAAGCTAATAGAGTTCTTAGGGACATTCTCGTGACGAACGAAGGCGCCGAGGAATCGCTGATTCATTTGCGCCGTATCGAACTTATGAGCTTGATGGGGCGCACCCACGAGGTGAAAGCTCATTACAGCCAGCTAACTCAAGAACAGCCGGATGACGATGGACTCTCCCGTACCTGTCTTGTCCTGAGTAGCATGTATTCAGAACCGGCAAACGCAGCAGATGCGATGAATCAGCTTCATGCAATTGCCCAAGAGTTTGGTCCGTCTCCTCTGCTTTTTTTTGCTATGGGATTTGGGGCTGAGCAGCAGGGTAACAATGAACGGGCTCGATACAATTATGAGCAGTCAGTGGCTCTGGATCAGCAGTGGTATCCAAGCTTGTTTGGATTAAGTCAGGTTCATTTTAACATGGGCGATGAGGCCAAGGGCGACCAGTATTTCCATCAGTTTGAAATGATGGCTCCTTATAATTTGTACGGAAATTTTGAGACCCATCGTCGATTGAGCCATGAATTTATTGATTTGGTGCGTTTTGATGATGCTGAGCGTGCGATCCAAGCACTGACAATGTGGTGGTTTGAAAATCGTCGGTACGTGCCGGTGCATATCGAAATTTTTGACCGCCTGGCTACGGCTCGCATTAGCGATCTAAAAGGCGACCATGCTCAAGCGCAAAAACGGCGCACTGAAGCAAGGGTGTTAACTGATGATCTTATGAATAATCGCTCCGTCGATGAAGAAGCGCTTTATTTTGTTGCTCGTGTTTTGACAGAATACGGAGAAGAGCGAGCAGCATTCCAGGCGTACAAACAAGTTCTTAAGGTTGCCGGGAACAACCCATCTGTAGTGCAGAAGGTGGGAAGTCATTTTCTTGGTAGCGGTGAATTTGAAGCAGCCAAAGAGCTTTTTGAACATGCCTATGCACAACACCCGGATAATTCTGAGATCAGGTTTTGTCTACTCGTGGCCAGGCTTAAGTCTGCCGGGGTCAGTGTGGAGGAATATCTGATCGGACGCGAACGTATACGTCAACTTGCCGACACTGGTGACCGCGTAGAATTCCTGTCGCTGCTGAATGCGCTCCTCGGTCGGTTTAGTGGTGACTGGGACGTGCATTTTCATTTGGCAGAACTATTTATGCGCATGGGACATGAAAAGAAGGCTGGCGTTCATTACTCCAAAATGTTTGAGCTAGACCCTCTCGGGCAAAACTCAAGACTACGCTACGCAAACTTTCTCATGAATCATAATGACCCGGATAAAGCGATGGAGATACTGCGCACGATCGAGGCTCCCAAAGGCGCCATGAGTGATGTGGATGCAGAAATTCAGTGGCTAAAGTCCAGCTACTTTGATCGAAAAAGTGACTGGAAAGCGAGCATGGACATGCTGTTGCCGCTTTTGGGGCGTGATCCCTGGAATATCACGTATCTGATACATGAAGTCATTTGTTTGACTGGATTGAATGGTGGAGCTGGCGCGGTACAGTCCGCCCAGGATCATTGGGCGCGGAAGTTAGCTAATAACGAAGAGACTCGTGTTAATTGGACCGAGTTTGCCACTGACACGGAGCGATGTTCAAATCAGCATTTATATCAACTGGCATACGCAAGAGCGAAGCTTCAATTCTTATATATGCGTGGTAGCGAGCATTCATTGCGCTCCGTGGTGCGAGATGCCTGCCGATTTGATGCGGGTAAGGGTGCCAGGGAATTACTTAGGCTCGTAAACACAAACTTTGATCACCCAAGTGTTTACTGGGGATTGGGGCTGCTCTACAAAGAGCTGTGGCAGCTTGAAGTGGCATCTATGTGGTTTGAATTAACGCTTGGCCTGACAAACATTGATGATCGTCTAAAATCCCTCGTCTATTTGGATTTGGCCGATTCCTATATCTGGCGAAATGTGAATCTTCCGAAAGCGGTAGAATACATTAAGTTGTCTCTAGAGCTCTCGGCGCGGAACGGCCAGCAAGACCGCCGTGCGTTGATGATTATGGGGCATGCCTTGCTGAGACAGGGGCAAGTTCGCCAGGCCCAGGCTTATCTCGATCAAATGCGTGACCAGGCTAACGAATTTGAAGTTCAGTACTTAAATGGTCTTGTTCAATACCGCAATGGACAGGCAATGCGTGCCAACGAAATTTGGAAACCTCTGCTTAAATTTAAGACAGAGCAGATGCGAGATTATCGCATCAAACAAGAGATTCTGCGGTATTACTTCGAAAAAACTCCCTATGCGCCTCGTGACCTTTCGAAGGCGAACTGACCAGCCAGCCAAAAATTTCATTGACACATCAGCGCAGGTGTGGAAAAACCTTGGTCGAGCATAAGTTCACATTTTTAATTGGAACGTCCGCGGACTCATCAAACGAAAGTTTGTAATGAGCCGGGAGACCGAGCTACTGGGTTTTTATAATCCAATCGCTTCGTCGGATAAAGAAATTGAAATGAGAGTCCCACGGAATGGGGCTGTCCAAGAGAGGGAGGATTCTTACCTTGAAAAACACCGTTTCGAAAACAATGCCATCCAACACCGGATTCAACGCGTTTTTTACCAATTGTTGCTCGGCTTGCGAGGGACACGTTAAGAGTGTTCGCAGGGAGTTTAGCGATCAGGCCTGGTCTGCGCTGGTGGCCTGGAAAGAGGTTCAAAGCACTGCAGTGGATTCACCCCTCTGTAACGACTGCTATTTTAATTTCCGTGATGTTTTGATTGAACGAGCAGATGAGATGAAACTCATGACGGCAAACGTGGCAGCTAAAGTCGCATCGGCCTCCCTAGCTCTCATGAATGGAAAAGTAGCTCGCGCTTAAAAACGTGAGTAGAGTTCTCTTTGAGAGTTGGCATTTTGTAAAATAGATGAATTTACCCGCAGTCATGCCCATGGTGTGACTGCGGGTATTTTTTTCCCAAGTTTCATTGTTCGGCTGCATATTTTACCCATGTTAAGTAATACGACACCCCTCCGATGATATCTCGTCAGATCGTTCAATGCAGCCGTCATGCTGTTATCATTTGAGGGGGAACCATCATGTCCGTCGGAATTCAGCGTCTCTTAGAATCACAGTCAGTAAGTGTTGATTTCAGTGTAGAGGGACTCTCTGCTGAATACATGATGGTGCTAAATCATATTTGGAATGGCCGTTTTGAGGCGGCTGCTGATCACGCATCGTCATTGCTTTCAGCGGATGATGATCATCCAGCAACAGCGCGTCTTTACCGAGCTTGGATTGAAGCATTGTCGGAGCTTGCTGATCAGGACTCTTTGATGGCTCTTGGTAATCATTTACTGGCTCTTGGACGAAACGATCAAGAAATGAAGCAAACCTATCTTGCGCTGCGTGGTGTAATACATCTCTATTTAGACCAAGCACCTGCTGCAAGAATGGTTTTACGCGCAATCCAGGGACGAGAGTTCAACGCTTATTGCTTGGAATTTGAAGAAATGTGCGCGCGCCGCGGATTTGAAAATGCATCCGAATTTGCTCTGGCTCACTCAAGGGTAGCTATAGATGACTGGTTTCACTGGAATACGCTGATAGCTGACATGTCGGTGTTTGGTCCATCGGACGAGTTGCACGAGGTTCTAAATTATTCAAGCCGAGCTTTCCCGGGATCCCCAGCAACAGATTTGGCGAATATGCACCGTGCTGTTGACTCAGGTTATTGGCCAGGAGCAATGGCATCTGCAATGAAGCTACACCAAAACTTTCCGGATCACAGCGACTATGGATTTATGGCTGCTTTCAGTTCATATCAAGCTGGTGATCATGAGCTTGCTCTCAAGACACTTCGCGGCCTTGGCGAATTTATGAATACAGCAGATCCAGATGTGCTGCATCTGACCGGCGAAATTCTAGCCAATAAGGCTTTGGAGACTGATAACGAAAGTGTAGCCCGCACGGCCATCCAAAAATTGGATACGGCTGCGCGAATGTACCGCCGCCAAGGCAAGCCCGTTGATACAGCGCTCTCATTAATCCAAAGGCTTGAGCGTCATATTGTTGCTGAAACAAATCACAGCCTTGATGCAGATGCATTTAGAGCGCCTCGTAGCTGGATGGTTATGCTTACGCCATCCCAGTATGCAAATCTTTCAACATCTGGGGATCAAGATGTCGCAGTGCTGCATAGACCTATGGGTCGTGAGGCGATGCCAGGGGATGTCGTGCTATTTATGACAAAGTCTGCCCATATTGCAAAGCAGCCGGATGCAACCAATCAAGAATGGAGAATTGTCGCAGTCTATCGGGTGACGACGCGTCCATACTGGCATCCGACAAATCGCTGGCATAATGGTCTGGAATTGGTAGATCGTCCAGATTCTCCGATCCCGGTTGACGCAAAAGACGTGGGTAGCGACTGGAATATACGCGGTAAGAAATATAGCCTTCCTCGCGGCCATCATGCCCGCTTTGGGGTCTTTGAGCTTGATGATAGCGCAATGGATGTGTTTGTTTCGGCTGTCAAACGCCGCAGTGATGGTATTGCTCACGATGTTGATAGACGATCTGCGGACCAGACTAAGAAAGACTCTGTCTAAGGGGGAATTGAATGAATCTGCCACTTTGGGGTTAAAGGAGGATTTGTGAAGCGCGTCTTTAAAATCATGGTGGTAGTTGGCTGTGAAATTCTTGCTACGACTTTAGTTCATGCTGAGGGTGAGACGGCAGATCCCGTCGCGCTTGATCAGAATATGGTTGTTGAGTCGAAAATTTCTACTGGTGATGAAAAAGAGGAAAGCTCGACTTCTGTTGCCGATGGACAGCCAAGAAAAAATCAAAAAGTCAAACCTGTGACCGTTGAGGCTAGGGAGTCTCTTCCTGACGGAGCGCTCGTCAGCTCAGGCGAGCGTGTTGCAATTGATGGTAAAGGCTTTAGTATCATCGCTCCGCAGGGTTGGGTGGTTCGGAAAAATCTTCCTCGCTCCAGTCTTTTTGTGCAGGCTCAGGTGCCAGCGTCTCAATATCCTCGCAATATCTCGGTGGTGCGGTTTGCGGAGCCGAAGATTATTTCTGCGGTGTCCGCGCAGGAATTTGCAGATCGTCTCGTGGCGTCTTTCCCTCAAGTTTCCAGCACGATTGAAGGTTATTCGCTTCGCAGTCATGAATCGATAAAGATGCTTGATGGTCGCGAAGGGTGGCTGTTTTATACTGAGTTTTCTGACTCTGGACGCAAGATGATGCAGGCACATGTGCTTGTCAGTAGTGAGACCAATCATTATCTGGCGACATATACTGATGTAGCTGAACATTTTGATGGGGCTGCTGCTGGCGATGCATTTTTGTCAGAAGCTTGGGGGGCAATGACTTCTATTGAGCTCAATTCTCCGAGTCCGGGGCTTGGCTTTGATGTCCGACGCATAACGGCGGTCTTAATCGGCTTATCACTATTACTCATCTTCTCAACGTTGGTGCGAAAGTTTATTGCTAAGCGCCACTATCGCGCCATGTCGGATGCGGAAGAAGGTTTGGAAAATGAATTGGATGATGGTCCCTCAACCTTAAAATCTCGATCGAAAATGGACAATTTAGCGACGGCCGTGTCCGGCATTAGCGCTTTATCTGGAGGGGTGGATTTAGCTGACGAGAATGTTGATGACACAGTCGAGGAGACTGGGACATCAAGTTTTTCTCGAATCGTTAAATTAAAGGCAAAGAAGGTGACGACGACCCCAGACGATGATGATCTGGAATTTAATTCTGAAGACAAAGGTAATCGCCTCAAGCGCGGAGCATAAACCTTGGTCCTTTAAATACGCCGTTTTCGGTGACGATGGCTGAAATGAGCTCCGCTGGTGTTACATCAAAAGATGGATTCCAAACCAGGGCATCAGCCGGCGCAACGGCAATGCCCTGAACTTCCTTTAGCTCCTTGGACGGACGCTCCTCAACGGGGATTTCTTTGCCTGAGGAAATCTTAAAATCGATGGTTGACTTGGGTGCAGCCACAACAAACGGTATGTTGTGGTGTCGACAAAGCACGGCCAGACCATAGGTTCCAATCTTGTTTGCTGTATCGCCATTGGTGGCGATACGATCTGCTCCGACCACGACCATGTCCACTTTTCCAAGCTGCATAAGATACGCCGCCATATTGTCTGTAATCAAATTGTAGGGAATTTTGTCCTGACCAAGTTCAAAGGCAGTGAGTCGAGCTCCCTGAAGATAGGGACGTGTTTCGTCGACCCAAACATTTTTAATGCGCCCCTCTCTATGCATGGATCGGATGATGCCCAGAGCCGTACCATAACCAGCGGTGGCAAGGCTCCCTGTGTTACAGTGTGTCAAGATATTTGCAGGACGAGGCATGAGTGTCGCACCGTGGTCACCGATGGCGCGGCAGGTTCGGATATCATCATCAAATAGATACTGAGCATGGGCGGCAAGTTTTGATGTTGCCATTGCCATGGTGGTGTCAGATGTAAAAACATTGGCGATCTTTTGCATTTCATTTAAAGCATAGAAAAGGTTAACGGCAGTGGGTCTAGTGCGTGACATGCGAGCAATGGCCTCGGCAAACTTATTCTTGTACTGATCCCATGCCAGAAGGTGCGAGTGATTTGCTGCATCTATGGCAATGCCCCAGGCGGCTGCGCAGCCAATTGCTGGTGCCCCCCTTACAACCATGTCTTCAATGGCCTTGGCTACGGACTCCAGATTTCCGCAGGCAATCCAAACTTCCTCGTTCGGAAGACGCTTTTGGTCAATGAGGTGCAGACGAGAATCAGAATACTTCATGGCTGAAAACATTTAGAGCTCCTGGCGGATGATCCGTTTCAATAAGCGGTACCTCATCAACCTGTGATCGGTTCATGGGCAAGAGAGTATCTTTGAGCAACGGTTTAACTGACAGCGAGTTTTCGTTCAATTGTGAAATGAGCAACAATCAGCAAGATGACTCCGATCATAATGGAGACGTCTGCGACGTTGAAAATATTCGTGGCAAACCAGCTTCCTGGTATTCCCACCCATAAAAAGTCGACAACATATCCATACATGGCTCTGTCAATCAAATTGCCAACTCCTCCAGCAATCACGAGACTATAGCAGGCCACCATGTAGTTTTTGAGCTCGCTTGACGTGACGGTGTACCAAGCAAGTCCACCTAGGAACATAAAGGGTATCACTGTCAGCAACCAAAACCTCATCGTGTCGTTGAGGGTTGAGCCCATGCTTCCCCAAGCACCGGTATTTTCGGCATACATCAGAAGAAAATAGCCGCCCAGAAACGAATTTGAAGGCATGTCTTTAAGGGATGTGATGGCCCAGGACTTCGTCCATTGATCAATTCCAATAACAACCAGGGAAATCATGGCTAGCAGCAGAGTGCGACGGATGGTCATGACGGGGGGCCTCATGGTAACGCGATAGATTTGATGCGAAAACCAGGGGAGTTTATCAGTTGAGCAGGCAAATTGGTACAATAAACCACAGCTTTAAATTTAAAAAACGATAAAAAACGGGGGGATAGCTTGTGGCGTTCGGGGGTTCCTAAAGTTTTACTTTCTCGTCCCGATACCCTGTTACAGAGGGGATGACCCCCACGTAACCTTATGTAGGAGGAGGGATTTACCATGGGTGACCGCAGTCCAAAGGACAAACAAAAAAAACAAAAGCAGCATGACAAAGATCATGCTAAGCAGAGCCAGCAGCGGCAGGAAAACATGATGAAAAACCGCCGTGAGAATGGCAAACCTGGTGACGATCAGGAGCATCCAGAGCAGTACAAGAAAGTTGGATAACGTTTAGGTGCTTTTTTAAGCAGTAAATCAGGCGGCCCTTGGGCCGCCTGATGTCGTTTTAGAGCCTATCCACCTTTGAAACAAGGTGGCTTTTATTCTTGGTTCAGGGGGTGGTTCATGATAGGACTGCGCTTTCGCTAACCGAACTTCTGCTCAATTTTTGGGCTATATTTGATGTGACGCTCGAGATGACAAATGCCTAAAGATTCCGTTGTGAAACCATCCAAAGACCGGTCTGTAGGTAAGACTGCAGACAGGGACTCAAGGCGTCCAGTGTCTCGAAAAACGACTAAGGGCCGCAAGCCAAACCGCGAGCTTTCGACCGGGGGTAGTGGCCCGACCTTGGATCCGAAATTGCGCAAAATCGTTAACGATTCTCTGGAGCGCTCCACCTTTATTGTTTTTGACATCGAGACAACCGGTGGCAACCCGGAGCGAAACGGTATCACGGAGATCTGTGCCCTTAAAATCAAAGATGGCCAGGTCGTCGACAGATTTTACAGTATGGTTAATCCTATGATCAGCATACCGCCCATCGTCAGGCGTATGACCGGGATTACAAATCAGATGGTGGCTGACGCACCGGTGATCCACGAGGTTTTCCCGGACTTTATGGAGTTTGTGGCAGACAATATTCTGGTGAGTCACAACACCATCGGGGATCTGATTTTCCTTCGCTATTTCGCTAAGGAAACCGTAAATCGCGAGCTGACCAATTTTTTTCTGTGTACCCACCTCCTTGTAGAAAAACTTTGCCCAGAGGCCCCCGACAAATCCTTGAAGGGTCTCAGTCGTTACTTTGATCTTTCTGGAGACAACTTTCATCGTGCCGAGGCAGATGCAATTCAGACCTGGGAGCTTTTCAAAGTTCTTGAGCGAAAACTGCGAGATCGCGGCATCTCAAAAGTGGAGCAAGCGATCAGGTTACAGGGTGACCTGGATTCGTCCTTGCGACTTGGTTGGGCTATTTCTACCGACAAGCTAAGAGGGCTACCTCAGGGAGCAGGTGTCTTTTATCTTTACGATCACGAGCGAAGACTACTACTTGTCAGTGGAGCGGTCTCGGTCCAGCGTGAGGTGGAAAAACTACAACGCTATGATCTGATCCCCCGTCAGATTTTAAAGCTGATGCTTCGAAGTTACGATCTTCAAGCTACCAGAACAGCCAGTATTTTTGCGGCCTTGATGGCCGAGTGCGATGGCCTGGACAAGCATAAGCTATCCGTGGATCCCGGCATCCTTCATCAGAGGGTGGTTAACGTGATTGGCATCTACGAGGATCGTGGCGGCGGTTTGCGGTTAGCAGTAGGTCCTATGGAAGAGGGCGTATGCCAAGCATTTGGACCGGTGAAAGATCGTAAGCGAGCAGGTGAGTTTATCGAAGAGCTTGCCGCGACACTGGGTGAAAAAATTACTCGCAATGGAATGCTCCTTGCTCAAGAACACAAGTCTCTTGTTATTGGGGCATTATCTGGAACACTCCCAGATCTTCTGCGCAAAGTTGAAAAAAATCTTTGGTCCCTGCGGATTATGTTTTGGCGCAAAAGAGCTATGGAAAATCAGCGCAATCGCCTTGAAAAAATTCAAAACCTATTAAATATGGATGGGGTCGGCGCATCGCCTTGGCCCAATGCATCTCAGATTCACGGTTTAATCGTAGTTCCAGATGAGTCGACTTCAACCTGGGTGCTCCACACAGTCGTCGGTGGAAGGCCTCATTCAGCCCATCAGATAAGGGGTGACTGGCGCCAGAGACTGACACAAGGTGGCTTTGGAAAACGAATCATTAGTCGTATGTATAAAGAAATGCGAGCTCCGAAGGACATGCCACCAATGACAAAAATCGAGGTTGCGCGCGTTAACGCTGTGTTATGGTGGCTTCAGCATGGCAAGGGTC
>CAMDGW010000050.1 GCA_945897695.1 Pseudobacteriovorax antillogorgiicola
GTGATCTCAATATGTCCAATTTGCCATTCATTGTTGATCCGGACCTGATCCAATCGCAAGCGGTTCTGAAAAAAGCAGCAAAAATCGGCATGAGAACGGAGCGGACCATCGAAACCAAGAGCCTCGAGGTTGCAGCTGACTTGACAGCCCATGGATGTGGTATCGGGATTCTTCCGACTCGTGTGGCGGAGCGGGCGGTTAAGCCGCTTGAGAAAATAAAGATGGCGCCAACGTTCCGTGACGAGATTTGTATGATTATCCGTAGTGAGGCAAAAAATATAGCGGCGATACGTTGTTTGGTGAGTTCAATCAAACTGTCTTTTTCCAGGTAATGGTAAGTGCCTTTGGTGAAAAAAACGTTAAGTTTGAAAAGCGCAACCTCCTAGGTTGACCTGGATAAAAACCGAAAACACGAGTCATCAACTGATTCATAGTTTCAGCTCTTCACTTGGCTGAATGCACGGCAATATTTTCCTACTCTCATATACTTTTTTGTAACGTAACCGTCGTGGGTCTGTCGTAAGCCGATGCTAGCGGTGTAAAATCAGAGCATCAGTTCTTATCACTTATTCTTGGGAGTGGAATTTTCATGGGACAGACACTTAGATTTACTGCATTCAATTCAATTTTATCTTTGACGCTAGTTGTCTCTCTAAATGGTTGTGTTAGCGCAAGTTTTAATATTCCGAATAATAGATTCATGACTCCAGAAAACAATGGCAGTTCTTTTAGCTCCAAGGCCGCGGTTGGCTATGGCAGTAAATCAGAGGTAACTCTGGCTGACAGCAGTGATTTCTCCCAGGCAAAAATAGATGCACCAGTCGCTCGGGATTCAGATGGTGTATTCGCATTGGCTGAGCTTTCATTGGTGCCAATGGTAGATGTTTTCTATGGACCTACTGGACTTGGCGCTAAGGTTCAGGTGTGGGGCGACGCAACTGAAAAAGCAAAAGCTGGGAATTTTTCTGTTGCTTTGGCTGTCGCGGGTGAGCAGGCCACAAATAAGGAGAATGTTACTGCCAACTCTTCGTCGGGAACGTCTAGTTATAAAGTAGAAGGTGCCGCCAAATATCAGTATCTTGACGCGATGGTCCTCATGGGTTACCGGGCAAGCCCAAACAATCTCTATTACGTGAACTTAGCCACAAACACGATAAAGGCCAAAGGCTTGATGACGCAGACCGGAAGTGAAAATGGTTTGACAACGACGTCTTCATTGGCGACGCCAAGTTACGATGGACGAGAAACGAGTGTGCTGTTGGGGCTCCAACGCTCCTATGACACGCTATTCTGGATCCTTGAGCCTGGTTTTTCAAATGTGAAGATTTCTAGCGACGAGTACGCTGTAGCAAGAAGTCGCTTTTCCTTCGGCGGAACGTTAGGTTTTAAATTTTAGTCAAGGCCGCGCAGGGCGGCTGGTTTTTGCCAGTTTGATCATAAAGAAGACGTCATTTGCGGTGACTTGAAAGGTGGACTCATCTTGCCAAAGTTGGGACTCGATTAAGTAGCCACTTTCCATGTGGATCAAATAAGATTTAAGTCCAGATTTTACGAGGTTGCTTTTCATTACGTTCACATATTGAGACGAGTCGTGATTGATATCAGCGATGCCGATGCCACTTGATTCACCCGTCATAATCGCGACTTTGTCTTGCAGCGTCTTTATTTATTATCATTTTTTTGTTCGTTTAGTGCCGAGATGAACTCTTTTGCTAATGATTCATCTGAAAATGGGTTTTGTCCGGTGATGAGTTCTCGGTCACGAATCACATTTCCTTGCCACTTCTGTGCTCGTACCAGAACCTTTCCGCCGGCGATGTCCAAGGCTTCATCCGGATAAAACTTCACCCAGCCGCCTAAGAGATTATCTTGACCAGGTTCTTCATGCTGTTCTTCTTTGGTGCTAAAAATTGTCATTTTATAACCAGTATATATCCAGTCTTTCGCGTGTTTGGAGGCCTCGACTTGCTTGCCATCTGCAAGCAATGCACCAAACTTTTCTGGGTTAGACATTGCAGAAAGGAGAGCTATGGGGCCATGACAGATCAGTGCGGTGGGCCGACTTGTTTGATGGAATGCAGTTAGAATTTTCCCTAAAGTTTTATCTCGCCAGAGGTCTTCCATGGGGGCGTGGCCGCCTGGTACGAGGATTCCTGCGTAGGAATTTAGTCCCGAACTCAGAACACTTTCCAATGTCTTTATTTTCTTAGTTCCGGATACGCCCGTCCCACAGAGTCCTTCCTGTTCGCAAGCTTTGCGTGTGGCGTTATATTTTTCCTCATTGCCTGCAAACCAAAAGGCGCTGTCACTCACTTTATCCATTGTTGCATAACCGCCTTTGGGGCTCGCATAGACAGGCTCGTAACCCGCTTTTTTAAGTGCCATCAATGGGACCATCAATTCCGAAAGGAAGAATCCCGTCGGGTGGGACGTTAGTTCCCCGGTTTCTTTGCTCTTTAAGACCGTAATGTGATCTTCGCTTGAAAGAACGACGAGTATTTTTTTGACTGTACCGGCATTGGCAAGCTGACTCAGAAGAAGACTTACAAATAAACTCAGAACGGTTAGAAATTTCATAAATTACCTTTCATAGGTCGTTCGTCGACCGCGAGCGCCAATATGGCAGTTAGTGTTTGATTAAGGAAATTATTTGTTTTAATTTAATCAATCATTATTATTGATTGATTGGTGAAAAAATGCGTAATTTCAGTGATTTAGATACCGCTTCTTTTAGGGCTTTTTACTATTCCGCCGAAACGTTGAACTTTACGCTGGCAGCAAAGAAGGCGGCTCTCACCCAGTCTGGAGTCAGTCAGCATGTCGCCAAGCTAGAATCCCAGTTGGGGGTGCCGTTATTTCTCCGGGTCAAAAAAACTGTGATTCTAACTGAAGCGGGTAAAAAACTCCGGGACCATATTGAACGTTATCTGGATGAAATTGAACGGCTAAAGGAGTCGTTGGCTCACGAAACTTTGGACCTTAAGGGTAAAGTCTCATATGCGATGCCTTCAAGCTGTCTGATGTCGCCGCACTTTGGTCTTTTGCTTGAGGCTCGCCGTAAAAAGTGCCCCATGGTTGATCTCGGCGTCACCATTTGTCCAAGCGATCATGTTTTCGAAAAATTATTGGGAAATGAAATTGATTTTGGATTTGTCACAAAGCACACGCACGATGCAGATATCAAATTTAAAATGTTTTGCCCTGAAGAATATATTCTCGTTGGCGGCGATAGAAGCGATCTTCAAGACGTTAGTCCCAAAACATTGAAGGGCATGAGGTTTCTGGCCTATCCAGGTGTAGAGGTGCTGTTTGACTATTGGCTCGGGCATCACTTCCCAAAATCTCGAGATATTACCTGGCAGTCGCTAAACGTTGTGGGGGAAATTAATAGTCTTAGTGGCGTCATCGAAATGATTGGCTCGAAAATGGGGGTAACAGTCATCCCAAAACATTGCGTCGATGGACTCATACAATCGAACAAAATGTATGAATATCGTGGGAATGGTAAACCTTTGCTCAATAGCATCTACATCGTGACTCTCGCAAATCGGGTTGTGCCCCGCCGAGTGGAGGCAATCATGGATATTTTCTGGGAGATGAAGGCCGTCTAATTTGTTCGACGACATCTTACTTTATCCCATTTCTAACAGGACCAATGACAATGAGGGGAACCATGAAGTTGCCCCTATATTTGTCCCTATATTTGTCCCCGGTTGGCTCTAGTTGCGCCAGTTGCTGCAATTCTTTTCGAGATCTGTAAATCTAAGCATTCTATTTTGTTGGGAACTAGAGCCCTTCATCATTGGCATGCCGATTGCTGACAACGCAGTGTGTCAGTGTCAGAAATTACACAAGGAGAACTGAAAATGGCAACAACTGTCATCCAAACTAGCACTGCGGGTGTTCTCGAGCGGCCGCGATTATCGACCCTTGAAAGGTACTATTTAAGACGATCCCACCCGGCATCTTTATTTATTGAGGCGGCGGGACTGGTGTGGGTCGTGTATTACTTTTGGAACCATTTATGGATGGAAGCCTTGTTGGTGCTGATCTTTTCTCGTCTAATAGCCAACGTGGTCTCGTTTCGAGCTAGCACCGAGGCGCTCTATCAGACCGGGCTTGGTCGCATCGCCTTACTGCACCTTCAGCCAGTAAATTGGTCTATTCAGTTGATTGGAATTATCAGCGCTTTTTACGGTATATGGACCCACGAGGGGAAGATGATCCTCGCAGGTTTATCAGTGGTTTTTTTAGGCCATTTAATTGGATGGCATCGAGTCGACAGGCACTTTGAACTTAGCTGAAATTAGAGATTTGCCCTGATAAGCTTCATGAGGTCGGAGATTTCCTCTGGGCTCATTTGGCCTTTTTTGGTGTAGAGAACTTTTCCGGTTTTATCAAAGATGGTCAGATTCACCGAATCGTCTTGAAGACCCCATTCTTTGACCATCTTCTTGTGAATGTCTCTGACATAAGTAGTGCGTGGAAATTTTTCCTGTTTCTTCTGTAGCATGTTGTTGATCATACTATTTGGGTACCATGCGGCAGCCATATTGATGATGGCGATGCTGCCATGTTTTTCAAACGGAAATTTTTCTTTTTCATAGGCCTCTTCGACGGCCTCGTTAAGCTTCTTTTCCTCTGGATCTATATAAAAAACGCTAACCACCTTGCCAAGTTTCACAATCTCGTCTGACGACCAGGGCTCGCCGGTGACTCGTCCGCCCTCGTCTCCTTCAAGCTTGATAACAGAGGCCGGTTGTCCCACCGTCAGAGGGTTGCTGAATACTTGGCTGCTCAGGCAAAGAAAGACCAAGGGAAATAGGCGCAATAACTGCATGGATTTGGACCTTTCGAAAAAGATTTGTACTTGTTAGGAGTCTAGCGTATATCGGTTGCCTCGACAAAGAATTTGAGGATGACTATGAACACTATGCCTTTGACATTCCGACTGAAGCAATGGGGTAAGAAAATTGCAGCAGTTGCGTTTATAGTGCTTATTCTTGTGGGCAACGTCTGGCTCATCTATAGATTCACTGGCGGTATCTTCCCTCAATGGTCCGTGTTGCTTTTTGGTCTTGCTGTTGCTGTTGCCTTTACAGGTGGTCTGTTGATGGTCCCTGAACTTATTTGGCCGACCGAAATCACAGAGGAAAGCCAGGAAAATTTGGAAAATGATAAATTGGAAAGTTAATGGCGGTTTTCTGCCCACCGATAAAGTGAGTGCTGTGGGGTAAAATTGTAATAGAGATCCTAAAAAAGTCCTGAAACAAGGAAATCGAGATTTTGAAAAGATCAAAAAGCGACAAAGAAAAAGCAATGCTCCCCTCAGTGAAAGCTGCGACGGCGCTGAGCGACGCATCTCGATCAACGAAGGATCAAGCCCATTTGGCCGCTCACCAGCGAGCTGCTATCCAAGCTGCAGCGATGGGGACTTCGGTTGGGCGTCGATCTGGGGACCTTGGTCAGCAGTTAATTCCAGCTCGGCGCATTCATCATGCACTGGAGCGGGCTCGCGGTAAGAATCTTCTGATCTGTATCAAAGGTTATCCGGATCCTGATAATATTGCAGCTTCGCTGTGTTTGCAGTGGCTAGCGCGTCATCATGATATTCGTACAAAGATTCTTCATTTTGAGGAAATTTCTCATTATGAAAATCGTGCGTTAGTTAAGAAGCTCGATATTGAAATTGAGCAGTATGATCCATCGATGGATCTGGCAGGTTGGGATTATTTTGCAGTAAATGACTCACAAAATTGTGATTTGCCAATAAAATTACCAGCGGACTGCAGACTCTTGGTGTTTGTTGATCATCACAAGAGCCTCGGCACGGTGGCGGGTGAGTTCGTCGATATTCGTGAAAATAGTGGATCAACGTCCGCTGTTTACGCAGAGTATTTGATTG
This sequence comes from Pseudobacteriovorax antillogorgiicola, assembly GCA_945897695.1. Lineage (GTDB taxonomy): Bacteria > Bdellovibrionota_B > Oligoflexia > Oligoflexales > RGVZ01 > CAMDKS01. Next base: position 5,906 of record CAMDGW010000050.1, read on the forward strand.
ATGGCCCGACAAAGTTTGAAGGTGCATCAAATGATCAGACAAAGATTGCCACTGCGATGATGCACGGAATCCGTAGTGATACGGATAATTTTGCCAATGCTACACCAATGGATTATCGGGCCAGTGAGTTTTTGGCAAAACACATGGATAAAGACCTTTTAAATCTTATTTCTCGGCAGTCGATTCCAGCTAAAACCATGGATTTGACCCAAATTGCACTGCAGCGTAAAGACATTAAAGGTACGTTTATGTTTGCCGGCGTGGGCTATGTCCGGGAAGAAGACCGAGATGGAATCGGTCAGTGTGCCGACTATCTCCTCCACCGTGAAGGAATCGATACCGTTATTGTCTATGGTGTCGTTGGCAACGAGTGGATCGATGGATCTCTAAGAACTCGGTCCCATACTTTGGACCCAGATCGCTGGATTAAGGATGTTTTCGGACAGGACAAGAACGGCCAGTTTTACGGCGGCGGCAGGAAGGATAAAGGTGGATTTCAGATTCCACTGGGAGTGTTTGCGAACGTTTCTGATAAAGAACTACTCTGGATTTTGATCAAGAAGACGATTGATGAGTTGTTTTACGATAAAATTGGTGTGGATGGTAAGCCTAGTCACGACGAGCTACAGTCAGGCAAAGTCTGAGGGATCTTAAAACAAAACGGGTCGCATAAATTGCGACCCGTTTTGTTTTTTGACGTTTAATCCACGTTAACGTGGCCGCCTACGTGAGCTGGATGTAACTGGCAATTAAATTTTATTTTTTCTTTCTTTGTCGGCGTAAAAGAAACGATCTGTTTAGCGTTTCCACTTACGACAATGTTTTCTGCAAGGCCAGGAACATTAAAGCCATGTGGATCGGGTAAAGTGTTAACCAGCTCGAGTTCGACTTTTTGGCCAACCTTTACGTTGATGTCAGCGGGAAGCCAGGTCTTCTTGCCATCAACAAGCTTATTGGTAACGGTTATGTGTTGGGCTTGTTCTTTTTTCGCTTCAGCTTTGGCGGATGTTTTGGAGGGTGAGGAATCGGAAGCGAAAGATGTAGCTCCGCCGAGCGCAGCGACGATGAGCACAATCAGCGAAGATTTAACTAGTTTTTTGGTTTTCATTTTGTCTCCTGAATAAAAAATAAACGTCCTAGTGTAAGTGTAAGACTAAAATTCACGCAGTCCAATCAATTAGTGGGCTTTGGTCTCGTCTAGTAGCCATTTGATATATCCTGGCTCTCCGCCTTCAATTGCAATCGAAAGTATGCAGGGGGTTTCATAGGTGTGCAGTTCTTTCACCCGCTCTGTACAAGTTGATACGAGCTGCGAGCTTGTCTTGGCAATCAAAACAACCTCATGGGACGACTCGATTTTGCCTTGCCAATGATAGATGCTTTCCATATCTGGAAGAATATTGACACAGGCAGCCAGTTTTTCTTCCACTAAGGCGCGTCCGATCTTTTGGGCCTCAGACTTTTCTTTGCATGTGATATAAAGAAACTTGATAGATTCCATGGCGTCGTGTCTTTCATTTCTGTTGGCAGCTCAATATAATGAAGCATGGTTCATGCGGGGGGAGTTTTTGGCAAGGCATCTTTACACCTGGATTAATCCCGTAAGGGAATCTCATATTGAGCAAATATGTGCTGTACTCAAGGATGATGGCGTAATCGCCCTTCCTTTGGACGTTGCTTGGGCGTTCATCTGTGATGCCGCAAGCACCAAAGCGTTAGAGCGAATACATCGGCTAAAACCTGAACATCCGAAAACAAGACCGTTTAGTCTAATTTGTAGTTCAGTATCAATGGCTTCACACGTGTGTTCTATTGATGATCAGGCCTATCGGTGGCTCAAGAAATCTCTTCCTGGCCCCTACACGGTAATTCTACAGCGTCACGCAAGTTTACCAAGGCAAATTAAGGATAAGCGCCGCGAGGTCGGCCTTCGAATCCCAGATGATCCACTAGTCCAGTCTATTGTAGAAAATTTTGGTCATCCGTTGGCCGCGTCCACAATCCCGGCCAAAGACGGCCACTTTGGAAACGCTCATCCAAGCTTTGGATCAGAGGTTATAGAAATCTGGGGTCATGCTCTAGACATGGTGGTAGATCTCGGCCAGGAAAGTCCGCGCCAAGAAACTACAATTATTGACTTAACCGAGGGTCAGCCAAGGCTGACGCGCTCCGGAGCTGGTGACCCAGCAGTGTTTGGTCTTTCTTCCTGAATATTAGGGGGTTGACGATCATCTGCGGTCGTCATATCAGAAGATTTCCGAATGTTAAGGGGGTCTGATGACTGATCCATTTCTGTTTCCGTCTAGAAAAGAGCTTGAATCCATCAGCGCAGGCTGTGGAGGAATGGTGACGGCTTCCTATTCTTTCCCGGCAAAAGACCAATCTTCGGCCGAGAAGATGGCCGTTCAGATTGCCACGGGTCAAACGTTGGGGTTTATCCCCGAGGATTTGCAGTACTATTCACGGTATGTTGGACGCATTCAATCGGCTGAAGTTCAACTTGATCGTGGCCACGCTAAGATTTTATTTCCTGCTACGCTTTTTGGTGGTGACATAGCCGGAATGCTTACTGTTTTATTTGGTAAGATTTCTTTTGCGCCAGGTCTACGTCTTGAGTCAGTGACTGGAGATCATCTCTACCTCAAATCACTAAAGGGGCCCAAAATAGGACTTCAGGGCATTCGTACCGTTGTCGGAAAAGCCAATGGGTCAAAGCCACTTTTGATGGCCATTCTTAAGCCTGGTATTGGTCCGTCGGACGATAAGATTGCCGAACAATTTGGACGTCTTGTTAGTGCAGGTACTGATCTGGTTAAAGATGACGAGACGCGGATTGATTTGACTTTGGACGATGCTCAGCGTCGTCTTGAAAAAGTTTTGACAGCTGGTCGCGGCAAAGGAATGTATGTGTCGCATTTGAGCGGCCCTGGATTTGAATTACGAGATCGAGCTTTAAAGCTTCAGAGGTCCGGTGCGCAGGCATTTTTGTTCTGTCCTTATACTTATGGCATCAGCCTACTTCAGGGTTTGTGCTCAGACCCGGAAATCAAAGTGCCTATTTTTGCCCACCCAGCGTTTACTGGGATTATGGGGTGCGGTCCTAGTTCTGTCAGTCCTGCTGTATTGCTTGGCACCTTAATGCGCTGGTCTGGCTGTGATGCTGTTTTGTTTCCGAGTCCCTATGGATCCATCGCCCTGCCAAAGTCTGAGGCGATCATGGTCCATGAGGCATTGATTTGCTCGGAGGGAGATTTAAAAATGGTAGCATCTGTGCCCTCTGCAGGAATTATGCCCGAGTTCGTTGCCAGGATTTGCGAAGATTTTGGTTCAGACGTGGTCGTCAACGCGGGCACAGGAATGGCAAGGACCGGGGGTAGTATTGAAGACGGGGCTCGTGCGTTTATTCGTGAGATTGACAACAACTATCACTGACCATTGGATGTCTACATGACTTTGATCCAAAATCCGTTTCCGGCTCCAACCCCTTTTGAAAAAGTGCTATTGCAGGAGCTTGCAAAAGTTGCAGCTCGTTGTTACGAACGTGGATGGTCTTGGGGAACGGCAGGAAATTTCAGTATTCGAGGTCAAGGATCATTGATTTGGCAAAGTCCAACCGGACTCTGTAAAGGCGAACTTAGGCCAGAGCTTTTTGTCGCTGTGGATCTTCAAACAGAAAAAGCTGTAGAAGCTTGGACTCAAAAACCATCAGCTGAGATGCCGGTACATGCTGGGATTTATAAGAATGTTGCAGAAGCAAAATGTGTTGTCCACACCCATCCGCCTTATGCTGTGGGTGTAAGTCGTGGCAAAAAAGTAATAACCTTTAAAAATGAAGAAATGGCCAAAGCGCTTGGTCTTCGCACTCACACTGATACTATTTCTATTCCCGTGCTACCAAATGGAACTCCTGAAGAAATGATTTCATACTCTTCGCGAGTCAAAGAAGGTATTGGTGCGGTAGCTAAATTGGTCATACTAGAAGGCCACGGTGTTTGGGCATGGGGCAAGACCCCGATGGAAGCCTTGGCTTATTTGGAAGCTCTGGAGTTTTTGTGCGCGCCAAAGATGTAAAATCGGAAAATGTTCAATTTTCAGTGATCGATCTGGGGCGAATGCCCTACGGTGAAGCTCTGCAGCGTCAGGAACTAGCTCACGCGGAGGTTTTGGAAAACCCTAGTAGTCAGATTATCTTTTGCGTTGAACATGAGTCCGTGCTCACTTTGGGTAAAAATTCAGACAGTGCAAACCTACTCTTCCCGAGAGATTTTTACACCCGCCAGGGCGTCGAGTTATTTGATACTGAGCGTGGAGGTCAGGTAACGGCGCACATGCCAGGCCAGTTAGTTGTTTATCCAATCATTAATATGGCAGAGCTTAAATTATCGATTCGTGACTACGTCAATGTTCTGGAGGAATCGGTCATCCAGACGCTAGCGAAATATGGTATTAATGCTCATCGTGACGCGGAACATCCTGGGGTTTGGATTGGGCATGAAAAAATTTGTGCGCTTGGGGTGCGGATAAAGTCTCGAGTGTCCATGCATGGTCTTGCCTTAAACGTTGCAAATGATTTGGCACTATTTGGCAAGATTATCCCCTGTGGTATCAAGTTTCGTGGGGTGACAAGTATGGAGCGGCAGCTCAGGCAAAAGCCAGATATGGCAGTCATACGGAATCAACTTACACAGGAAATTATTTCAAGACTAAGCGGAGCCGTCGCCACTGCCGTCCAATGACTTAATGAGCAGTTGGAGTTCTTTGCGAGAAATTAAATTCTGATTGATTATTTGGTCGAGTTTTGCAGACATTGTTGATTTGGGGATGCCTGCAGCCTTTGCTGCTGCGCGCATCGACATGGGGCCATTTTTTCGGAATTCTGTGCGAATTATTTCAATTAGAAGTGAGGCCGTCAGAAGTTCGAAGGTTGGCCTTTCCTCCCCGCTCCATCTGATTGTTAGTGAATAATCTTCCGTATCTATTTTGGGTGCGTCATTTTTTTTATCGGTAATGCTATGCCAAATTGACTCCGGTAGTGAGCTTGGCGTTAGCATGCCTCCCGAAGATTTTTCGGTCATTGCGCGTAAGCAGTTTCTTAATTCACGTATGTTGCCAGCTGGCCAGTCGTGCGCCTTCAGTGCATCTAAGACTAATGGCGCCAAAGTATACGGGCCGCCTCTCATTGTTTGGCAAAAGTGCTGAACAATCTCAGGAATCTCATCTTTTCTGAGTCGAAGTGGTGGCAGATTAATTTGGGTCTCGCATAGCCGCTGCCATAGATCAGTGCGAAATTGCCCAAGTTCCACGAGTTTACTTAACGGTTCATTAGTGGCGGAAATAATCCTAAGGGTAATTTTTGTTTCATGGTTTGCGCCTACGCGCCGGATGGATTGATTCTCTATGACTCGGAGAAGTCCGGCCTGCGCTTCTGGCGGAAGCGTTGCGATCTCATCAAGAAAGATCCAGCCGCCGCTTGCAGATTCCAAAAGTCCTTTTTTATCTGAGTTTGCTCCAGTAAACGCACCCTTGATGTAGCCAAACAATTCACTTGCAATCAATGTTGGTGCAATGGAGCCACAGTTTAATTTTATGAATGGCATTCCCGAAGGGCAATGGGATTCAATGAGGCTTGCTACAACCTCTTTGCCTGTTCCACTCTCGCCTTCGATATAGACACAGTTTACAGCCGAGTCGATAATTTGCGGAATGCGGTCGAGGATGGATCTCATTGTTCCGCCGACAACGTTTTGGTTGTTTACACCTTTGGCGGAACGGATTTTTCGGAAGCTCAGCACTAATTTAATGCGTTGAAGAATAGCCTCAGGACTCCAGTCTTTGGTAACGAAGTCATCGGCGCCACTTCCTAGGCTGTCGCGAACAAGATTTAAATCTTTTGATGCTGAACACATTAAGATTGCTGAGCTAGGAAATTTCTCTCTGCAGATCCTTGCAACATCAAGCCCAGCAGAATCTCCAGGTGATAGACTGACATCCAATAAAAAAACATCCACGATCGTTTGGGGAGAAAAATGTTTAAGGAGTGCGTCTTGATTTTCGAATTGATGAAGACGCAATTCGCCGAGTGTTGTGGCATTTCTAAAGATTTTGGCAAATCTTTCCAGCGTTTGAATATCATCATCTAAATGAATGATTTCCAGTGTCATGATGGATCTTTCATTTCCTCTGCATCAACAATAGCTTTGACGACCAGGTCGGTTATTATTTTATTTATGGCTTCGTGTCTGCGAATCTGTGCGATTTTTTTCTGGTCGCGATCGTGGTGGCTTTCTTTTAATTGAAAAGCGATTTCCTCGACCATCATTACGTAGGATGAAGACGACGCCCTGATGTCGTGAATGATCTGGGATTTTGTCTGGGCGTCTAGGAAACTGGGATTAGTCATTGAGAGACTTATCGAGTGAATGAGTGAATCTTTGAGAGTTTTTGCCATTGAGCTTCTGGGTCCCTTCTCCAGTTTCCTGATGGGTAGATATCGGCATTTTTCGGGCTAACTTAAGTGCGTTCACCCATGTGTAATCAGCTGATATTTAAGCTTATAACGATAAAACATTGTTTTTAGGGTGGGCACTGGTTAGTATCTGAGCCATTCTGAAATTTTGAGATATCCGCCTATTAATGTGGGGCTTTGAAGCTGATGGCCAATGACAATTCTTTAAACGACATGATGCCTACGCCGAATGCCGCGGTGCAATCTTTTGATGTGCTTATGGCTCCCGCAGCGCTTCTCGGTTTGCCGCCTTGCTGCCGTGAAACGGTGAGAAGCCACGTTTTTCACAATCCAATGATGGTGTGCCCTGATTGCAAGATTATGATTAAGTGCTTTTCAGATGAAAAGTCTTTCAATAATTACCTAACATTCTGTCGCAGCCGTGGTCGTCGTGTGAAGACTGCAAGTGAGTCGGGTTTTTACTTTGCTATGTATAATACCTATCCCATGTCGATAGGATCGGGCGGGTAATTCGACTTACTGCCTGTCGTTCATGGTTTTACGCTGAAACATCGTATAGCTTTTCAGATAGGTAAAACCCGTTGAAAGCTGAACGTCTTTTTGCATGGGCTCGGGCCAAGCTTTGATTGCCTTCGTAATTCCTTGATTTGCCGCTACATCACTTAGGTCAGCACTTTCAATGTGCCCCTTCAGGTCAGATTCCTTTTTGGTTTCGCTTGTCTCTTTTTCAACCGAGTTCTTGTCTGAAACGTAAATATCCGGGCGGATACCTTTGGCCTGAATACTGCGATCTTTAGGTGTGTAATACCGAGCCACAGTGAGCTTTAAGCCACTTCCATCTGGAAGGGACAATAACGTCTGCACACTCCCTTTCCCAAAAGAAGTGGTTCCAACGAGAAGCGCGCGTTCATGATCTTGGAGTGCGCCAGCAACGATCTCGGAGGCTGATGCAGAGCCACCGTTTATCAATACAACAACCGGGAAGTTGGCGATTGTGCCGCGCTTGCGTGCGAATTCTCTTTCCACTTTATCTTTGTCACGTCCGACAGTGCTGACAATGATTCCGCTTTCGATGAAAATATCGGTAACAGCGACGGCTTGATCCAAAAGTCCACCTGGGTTGTCTCTTAAATCGAGAATCATTCCTTTAATCTTGGCTGGGTCGTGTTTCTGAATGATCGCTTCAAGTTCATCTGCGGTGTTTTCCTGAAAGCTCGAGATCCGCGCATAGAGCGTGGTATCTTCGAGCATCATGCCGCGGACAGACTTCACTTTTATGATTTCTCTGATGAGTTTGAATTTGATTGGATCCTTTGAACCTTT
>CAMDGW010000051.1 GCA_945897695.1 Pseudobacteriovorax antillogorgiicola
AATTAAAAATGGTTGAGAGTTACTAAATATATTGGCTTTTCTCCCAGGGGAGGTGCTGTGAGCTGGAATGTCATAGAGCACAAAATGAATGGCCTCAATACTGGTCTTAACCAATGGGAATTAAAATCACTTGAGCGAGAGTTTGCTGAAATTTCAAGTCGCTCCCCGAAATTGGTTCAGTTGGCGAGAAGTATCAGAGGGATGCTGTTCATCGATCTTGCCTACGCGATGATGCGACATCGTGATTGGTTGCAAGTGCCGGTATTCTCGGCACTTGTGATCGATTTTTTGCAACTTGACTATGGAATTCCAAGAGCAGATGCAGAAATTATTTCTCATGACGTGATTGATGCCGCAATTGAGCTTGGGCTCTATAGAGCAAGGACCATCTGTTGTGACGATCGGGAGTTTTTGACTTGGGCGTATGTGTGCGCAGCTGGTGCGCGAGACGAAGATGCTCTAGAGGCTGATCTCGGGCTTGGCACTGCGGTCTTGAGAAAACTTCGAGAAGGATTGCAGGCCATCGAGCGAGTGGACTGCCAGGTTTTTATTCCAGAATACGATGCAATGCTTGCAACAATTGTTCTAGAGTTGGGTCATGAGTGCAAAAGTTTGCCCTGGGCTATGGACCTTCATCGCCTAAGGTACGCGCTGCTTGCAGCGGTTGGTGATGCAGCGCAGACATTCGTTTTGGAGGAGACACTTCCAGATTTGTTACGATCTTTGGTCAGAATTGGCGCAGGTGAAAAACAAGTTTTTCAGGATCGCCCAGCTCTGACGGAAGTGCTCATGCATGCTGGGATCATTGGCGAGTTGCCCAAATCTGGTAAAAGCAAAGCGCGCGGCATAGAGCTCACTGATTTTGGGTTTGCTCTAACAGCCTATTGTTTTGCATCGATAACCCCTTCTGCTGACTATGGCAAAGGTTTTTTAAGTTTGAGTAATCGTTGGCAGGAGGCAGTTGTTAGGCGTTCAAAGGACGTGACCTTTGAGCAGCTTGAATCTCTTGCAGTGAAACAGATTAATAAGCTCTCTCCCGAAGTTGTCGAGTCTGTCATTAGCAGAATGGTTGAATTAGAATCAGCAAAATTGAGTGGTGACTTAGTACGCTCGATGCTTGTGTCTGCTAAGCTCGGATGGCATAAAGCCGCCATCATTCGTGCGCTGAGGAAGATTAATCCGTCCCGTGATCTTCTGGATGCGGTTGCCTCGGAGTTAACAAGCTCCATGTCCCCTGGAGTGCGTTTGGCAGCCGGTAGTTTGCTAGACCAGTGGACTGATAAATAGCCGTTAAAACAGACTTATTTGGCATGCGGAACCCGCTTTTGAGCTGTTTTTTGACGAGGCTTCATGACATAATTATCGAGTCCTGGAAGTTTTTGCACGTCATTGAGAGGGGTCGCCGTTGGACGGCAATAGCAATAATCTGGCAAACCTAAGTATCCCCGCGGCAGTTGAGGGCGCTATCGATGCCATGGGGCTGAATTTGGCAACTATAAGGCTCCATCAACGACACGTCGCGCAGTATTTATCTTCCGGAACATCCTGCTTATTTAAAATTTCAGACTCCTGTCGGATCAATAATGGGGGCATCATGCCCTTTCCTAAGGTTTCTGGTGTCAAGTTCGAAGATGTGCCAATCGTAGCATTCGTTCCGGCAGCTGGCGCTTCTAGTCGTTATTTGATGCCGATGACGGATCTTGTGGAGTCTTTGCGTCAGCTTGATCACCAGATGGTGATGAGGCGCGTTACAGAGTTACTTGCATCCGGCGTGGCTTCCTGCCCCCTGCCTGATAGCTTTCAGGAGCTGATCAGACTCGTAAAATCCGGTGTCTCAGTCATTCCTAAGGAGCTTGCAGCAAGAGTTCTTGTACAGATTGATGCCCCTAAAGCTCTCTACCCAGCTGTGACCGATGGTCTTACGTTTCTTGATGTGAAACGCATAGAGCACGAGGCGATTGGCGTTCTTTCAGGTGAGATTTACGTATGCCCTCCAAATAAGAGGGACGATTTTTTACATCAGGCAAATAGTAAGCAGCGAAAGCTGACCATGAAGTGCTATGAGCAGGGGCCATCGTTGGCAACGGTTCGTTTTGACAGCTCAGCGTCGGTAGCTCTTGATGAGGCTGGTCAACCAAGTTACGTTCCAGCCGGTCACGGAGCCTTGGCCCACTTGCTTCCTAAGGTTAAATTAGATTTTCCAGAGGCTCGTGGTGTTTTCATAAGAAATATTGACAACATCGCCGGGACCTCAGATGAAGTGTTGTCTAGTAGCCGCCAATTCTTGAATGTTTTTAGAGAAAGTCTCCTGTGTGTCGATGCTATCAGGCAGGCCTTGAGTCGTCAGGACTCATCAGATGCGTCTAAATATTCGCGGCAGCTCTTGATTTTATGGGGGATCGAAGCTGATGCAAACGAAGACCCGCTCTCAAAAGTGTTGTCACGGCTATTTCATACAGATCTTTCAAAGATTAATGACGCTCAGGCTATTTTTGCCCGTCCATTCGTACTTATGGGTCAGGTTCCAAACACTAAGCGTGACGTTGGCGGTACCTGCGTATTTGCTGACGTAGGTGGCAAGGTTCAAAAACTTTGTCTTGAATTGCCGCATGCATCATCTGAAGACCGGAAGATTTTTTTGGAGGATCCGGCAAAGGCGACACACTTTAATCCAGTTTTTGTCGCAGCGGAAATTCTAGATAACTCGATATTGCATGCCTGGGCGGATCACCCATTTTGGCTGGTGGCGAAAAAGTCATGGCGTGGTCGCGATGTCTATTATCAGGAATCAATTTTGTATGAGCTTTTGGGTAGCAGTCAGCATTGTAATGTGATTTTTGTGGAAATTCCGCGGATCTTATTCAATCCCCACAAGACACTTTTTGACGCAGTAAATAAGACATCAGATTTTTGGCTGAGTTGATGAAGATGATTGATGAAAAAAATGTAAGGAGGCAAACGATGAATTTAACGTTAAACCATGTTGGTGTCTTGAGTCATCTCGCAAGGTTTATCTCGTTATCTGTGGTTGGTTTGTCATTGGTGCTATTTTCAACCTGCAAGTCGCGACCAGAAGCATCTTCGCTCAGGGACGCCTCAGCTGGTGGGATTGATCGCTGTGTGGCTTTGCGGGGTAATGGTACACATGTGATTGCTCACATGACCTCATTAGCAAAAATAACAGAGCAATGGGGGCAGATTGATGCATTTGCTGGTGGTAGCTCCTCAACAATGACCACGTTCATGTACGAGAGTGTTCTGATGAATCCATCGATTAAGAAAATGGATGATACCAATCGGGGGCAGGGCATTTCCTTACTTCTCAAATCTATGGTTGGTTTTGCCCAGGAAACATTGGCAGATCCAGAATGGAAAGCGTTGGTTGCATCAGTAGCGATTGCTAAGAAGCTGGCCGCAAAGGGCACATTTGATTTGCCGCCTTCAGAGTCCGCAAAAATTGCCTTGGATCTTAAGTTGATTCTTGCCGATGAGAATTTCAAAGCATTAGTAAATCCTGAAGTCCTTCAGATGCTGGAGCCAAATGCGCCAGTGACATACGGGGCTTTTAATACCCGGGTCTTAGAGGTGCGGAAGGCAGCTTCTTCGTTGGTTGATCTGGACGCTTCAGATGCGGACGTGTTTTTCCGTCCCGGGATCTTAAACTTCCCTTATTTTGTTAGTATGGTTGGCCGCGTCGGTGATTTTTATGCAGGCATCGGCGTTGATCAGGCTGCTATGAGTGAATTTATTAGTAACTGTTCCGTTGATGCCTCTGACAAGCTTTGGCCTGACATTTCTGCTAAAAAAACGGCTTCTGGTACATGCGGCGGACAGTTTTCTGAAATTGTGAAATCCTGGAAATCAAAAAATCGTAGTCAAAAAAGTTCAAGGCTTCTTGATCCTCCGGGACTTGCTGTAAAAAGTATTATGATTACATCTGTCGTTGTTGATCCGGCTACGATTGAAGTCATCAAGGCCTATGAAAAACTTTACCTGACAGGTCAAAAACGCAATCTGGATGTGTCTTTTGATCAAATAAGATTTGGATACTGGACGTCTCTTGGTTTGCCTTCGAACCTAATATCGTCATGGCAAGGCTCTGGGGGCGGAGTAAAAGCAGATAAGGCAATTTTTCTCGGAGCAGCAAAGAATTGGCGTCAGATTCTTGAAAAGTCACCTCGAGAACCCTCCCTTGGTAAGTACGTGGAGTTTGGGCGAGACGAGGTGACGGCTGGGGCACTGTCGCTTGGAGGCTGGGCTGATCTCCATCCGGTACAGGTGCTAAAACATGCAGGCTGTAAAGATGTTATCTATCTGACTCGTCGCACCGACGAGACGGAATTTATCACCAAAGGACCTCCTTTTTCAGGAAGAGGTCGCTCTGGACTTGCTGAGCTTTTGGGTATGGATAAAGAGGACTATGATAAGATTTATAGTCTTGATCTCGAGTCGAGTTCTTACTCTGAAGCCCTCAAAAATTCTACGGGTGTTTGGTGTACTGACTGGAACAAATTTTCTTGCTTTGAACAAAATGAGATCGCTATCGATAGTTGGAAGACTCCATTAGTTACGAGGGACCCGCGTCTTTCTTCGTGGCCCGGAGCTGATAGTTCTGGAGCAAAGATTCGCGGTTGTAACTAGATTTACGAGGGTGCGACGTCGTTTCTTAGTTTTAAGTAGCTGATCGAGAGTCCTGGCGCACATCCCTTGGAACAAGAGTGACTAGGTAAAGTTTGCCTGGTCACTTGAACTCATTAATATTTCTAGGCTCTATTTTAGCCGTGAATAGGCAGGCGGGAATTCTCTGCCCGTTGCTGCGCGTGGATTTGCGGGTGAGAATGTAAGTAAGGTGACTATCTCACTTTGGTACATTTAACTCGTATAAGGAGGCCACCGTCATGCCCCCACAGGTCACGAAAGCTGATTTTGAGTTTGCTCTTCGCGAAATGGGTCATAATCCGGATGACTACCGTGGTAACAAGCTAAGTATTGATGCCATGTGCGATGTCTATAGCATTGACGAAGATATTATTCTTGACGCCATTAAATTGCGTCACATTGATGCCCACTATGATTATCGTAAAGACACCATTTGGGTAGACGCACTTGATGCAGCCCATTTCTACTACTGTATTCGCAGTGAAGCGCACCTTTATGCCCCGTAAATTGCGCCGTTCATAGCCCTATGACGACGACGTAAGGTCCTTTTGATTCGGAAGGCAATAGATGAATACCTCGCGGTTTCCTTGTCTTCCAGTCACCCGTGCATCCACAGTACCGACCACTGAATACCCTGAGGCGACACAGGCCTCCCTTACAGAATCTACAGCCCTGAGGCGATGTTCGTTATTTGTGACGACGCCACCATCGGGGATCATGTCTCTTGGTAGCTCAAATTGAGGCTTTATTAGCAGTAAAAGCTCGGCTCGCGGAGCAACACGGTGAATATCTGGGATCATTTTTGCAAGAGATGTAAAGCTTAGATCAGCAACGACCCAATCAATATTCGTTGATTGATGCGGTGTGTAGCTTTTCAAATCCATCTGTTCGATCGACGTGACGCGAGAATCTTGCCTTAGGGTCCAAGAAAGCTGCGCAGTCCCGACATCAAGAGCCACGATATGCTGTGCGCCAAGACTTAACAGGCAGTCTGTGAAGCCGCCGGTGCTTGCACCAATGTCCAGAGCAGTCTTATTTTTAAATGCATTTTCAAGGGAGAAATCTTCGATGGCAGCCATTAATTTGTCGCCGCCTCTGCTTACAAATCGACCCTCGTCCCGTAACCTGATCTTTGAGTTTTCATCCACTAACGTACCGACTTTATCGATTCTTTGATCGTCGACAATCACGTCGCCGCTCATGATGATGGCACGGGCAGTGGATACGGCATCCGCAAGACCCCGCCTCACGAGCATCTCGTCGAGGCGCGATTTAGATTGCTTAGCCATGAAAGAAAATCCTATAGGTTCTGGTCAGAGGTAATAAGCCATTTTGTTGGACGTATCGCTTGTCCGGGCCACCCATGACTCGATTCTTTGCTGGCCGTCTGCCTGGAAGATGCCGAAGCGAACGCCAATACCACCTTCTTCAATCCCTGGTCCGTGCTTGCGAGCCTGAATCTGTCTCACGACTTCGCCTTTGACTTTTACTGGTTTACTACTTGCTCCGAGGGTTATCTGCAGCTCCAGGATCTCTCCAGAAGGAATATCAAGGTCAGTGGATAGAAGAAGCCCTGTGAGACTCATATCGCCCACCTGACATGAGTGACTTTTGCCTTTCCAACTAAATGAAACACCAATAAATCCTTGAACCCTTTGTTGGCCTCTTGTCTGCTGTGAAAGAAGATTTTTTAGCTTCTCGATAAAATAGTCTCTTGGCAACGGCTGCTCAACAAAAAGATCTGCTCCTGATTTTTTGGCCAGCTGCTTGATCTTTGGTGCAGATTGAACACTCGTAAGAACGATTGGGATGTCGCCCCAGATTTTAGCGCTTTTAATTTTTTTGACGACATCCAAAACGTCAACTTTGGTGTGGTCCATATTCAAGACGATGATATCAATGTGCATGTTTTCCAAGGTCTTAGCAGCTTCTTCAAAAGTGTTTGCACTTTTGACGCTGATGCCCATTTTTCGATAGCCGGCGCGGTCAAGGTCACTTGTTAAGGTTTTTTCATCAACAGAAAGCATCGTAATCTGGGACATAAACTCCACTCCTTTTACCGGTCAAATGGACATGTGTGGTCTTAGGCGTTGGCGGCAGACCTCGGAGCGTTCCGGCTCCTAAGGGGTCCTTCGGAAGATTTGGCCAGGATTTGAGAAAAAAATAACAGAATATATCTTAAGTTAACAAAATTAGATGGTTACTTGGAGATTGGGGGCTCCTGAGTCGCAATCTCTCTCAGGCATGGTGGACATAGGCATGCAATCCATCTAGCGGCAATATAGGCCGCCTGGGCCCCCGTCAGTTGCACCTGGGAGCAATGGCAAAGGCTCACGTTATCAACGCGACAAGAGAACTCCTGGGCACACCGGCCACAGTTGATTTTTGGCGTTTGACAGTCAGCTGATGTCATCGTGCGATTCTTTCAAGAACGACAAAACTTTCGATGTGATACGTGTTAGGGAAAAAGTCCAAAGCAACGAATCTCTTTACGATGTAGTCGCGCTTACATAGAGTACTTAGATCCCGCGAAAGGGTGGTGGGATCGCAGGACACGTAGATGATTGTTTGCGGTTTGATTTTCATGAGGGGTATCAGTGATTTATACATACCCTCGCGAGGTGGGTCTGCGATAACCATATCGTAATGAATTCCTTGCTTGGCTAAACGCCAAAGGAACTTCTCTGTGTCACCGGCAACGTAGTGAGCATCGCTGATCCCTGCTGCGGTAACATTATGCTGCGCTGCAGCAATGGCTCGTTTTGAAAACTCAACGCCATCGATATGAACTGATGACTTGGCAAGCGGTAAAGACAGGTTGCCCGACCCGCAGAATATGTCAAGAATTCTCCTGGGCTGATATTGATCTGCAACCTCTTTTACGAGTCGTCTCACCGTGTGGTTGTGGGGAATGTTGATTTGCTGGAACATGCCAGCAGCCGTGTGAAACGTAATGCCAAGGTCTGATTCAAATTCAAAAAATGGAGCATCAACTAGTTCTTTTGATGAGCCTACCCAGGCCACCGCAGCTAAGGATTTAAATTTATTAACGATGAGATCAACCGAAATGTTTTGATCATCGGGATCATAAACTGACATGAGGACGTGTGGTTCGTGGTCTTTACGCGCAGGTAGGTCCTGCATTTCAAAACGAAACTTGATTTCATCGGAGCCCTGCATTTTGGCTGCCACGTCTCGAAAATCAAGATTCAAAATCTCTTGAATAAATCGGTTGAGGCGAGGACAGGCAATGGCGCATTCCGTGATGGATATAAACTCTCTGCTGCCAGCGCGAAAATAACCAACTTTTAACTGTCCAGCACTTGTGATTCGGGCACGCACAAAGATTCGGTTGCGGTAACCGTTATCGATGGGGGAGGGCAGTACTTCAACATCGATTGCTTCGCCTAGCTTACCAATCCGTCGCACAGCATTAACTACAAACTGTTTTTTCCATTCGATTTGTTTGGCGTAAGCAATCCCCTGCCATTGGCAGCCTCCACACTGATCCGAGACGGAGCATGGCGACTTGCCCCTCAGAGGTGAGGGCTCGACTAGGGTGAGGACTCTTGCCTCATTATATCGCTCCCCTTCCTTTAGGACTTCAATGGTCGCCACATCTCCTTCGATGGCGTTATCAACAAAAAAGACTTTTCCGTCGTGGCGTGCAACACCGCGGCCGCCAAAAGCAACAGAGTCAATTTTTACTGTCAAAGGGGCAGTAGGGGGTGTCAGTTCAGGGTGATTTGGAGCGGACATTTTTACGTTTTGCTTGCTTTGGGTGTTTCTTTTTGGCCTTTGGAACCAGCTCAACCGTGATGCGAACACGCTTGGTCTCGGTAATTTGTTCCAATGGTTTAGCAAGAACAGCGGCAAGTGCAAGACCAATTTCGCGCCCGAGGATCTGAATAACCTCGTCCTTACTGCGGCCAGCTTTAGATAATAGGCCTAAAAGTATATCCCGCCCAGGGGCTTCGGAATCTGACCCACGGGCTAATCCGGCTAGAATATTCTTAATGAGGCGATCACTTTTGTTTTTGATTTCATCCATAGGTTTGATCCAAGCTTTTATCCTTCAAGAAGCTCCATAATCCGGTCGTAGTCTAGATCGGCATGGGCGATGAGTGCATTAGCGCCAGCGCGGCTTGACATACGCTTGGAAATTTCACTAGCCAATTGTTCCGGTGTCCTCGTGCCAAAGCGTTGTGAGATCTCTCGAAGCTTATCAGCACATGAATCCACGCGCTCCGGGGTCACGTAACCGCTGGCCTCTGCAACTTTAATAGCAACAGCCAAGATTTGCCTCTCCTTTTCGAGGATCAGCGGATTAGCTGCAGTTACCGGGGGGGCTTTTATGATGCGAATTGCAGGTGTCATTTTAACTCCTGACATAAGTATGGCATAAGAACGTCTTAATTCCCAATGAAGGCAAGATTTTCTATTTTGACCTAAGGGTCTAATTAAGCCGCCATTTGAGGTGAAGTTTAAATATCAACCAAACACAATTTGCCCAGCAATTTTCAGTGATTTCAGCCGATTCCGAAAAGTAAGTCATGAAAACACGATGGACATGGTTGCTAATCACCAGGGGCTTGATGCCGCTATGTCATCGCTTTCTTCTTGCGCTGTTATTTGTGACTGATGTTTTGTGGGCTAAGGGATCTGCGCCGATCTATGAAGATTCTTTTGATATGGGTAGCGGCGGAGCCTCGCTCACCAGGGCAAGTCAGGCAGGTATGATTTTCAGTAACCCAGCATTGATTCCTTACGGTCCAGGTTTTCATAGATGGTTGGGCAACGAGACAAGCTTGCTTATTGGTAAAGACAGCGTGGATTTTGCAAAATCCCTAAGGAGTTCTTCCGGTGGAAGTGGCTCTAATACTTCTGAGTTTGTGAGTAAGGTGATGACAACGCCATTGCATGCGGGGTTGGTTAATAACTTTGCTTATATAAATAGCCTATTTGGATTCTCAACATTTAGTCGAAATAATTTTGATATTGCTGCAAAAAAATATGGTGACACAGGCCTACCGGCCGTGCGGTTAAGGGCAGAAAGCTACCAAGGTGTCGCACTGAGTGCAGCAACTATGGCCCTGACGAGGGCTATCTCGATTGGCGTTACGGCAAAGTACCTTTATGCAGGAGAACCGGACCTTGCTATTGAATTGACTGATACCGAAGCTTTACAGGCTTTGCAAACACCTTCAGGTCTCAGGTCTCTCGTTTCACCCAATATTGGATATGGCTACGACGCTGGTCTTTTACTTTTTAAACAAGGATACAATTCAGATTTTAGGTTGGCTCTGAAAATTGATGATGTTGGTGGCACTAAACTTGCTGGCGACGGATCGCTGAAGCTTTTGAGGCAAACTTATAGCGGCGGAGTTGGCTATACCCTGCACAATGGTACTGATGCGCTCCATTTTAGTTTGGACTACAGAGATATTCAAAAAGCATATGATGAGGAGATGTTTAAGCGAGTAAGGATGGGAGCGAAATTCATTTTTCGGCAACACCTAGCATTGGGCGCGGGTTACTATGATGGATGGCCATCCTATGCCCTTGAGCTTGATGCTTGGCTCGTTAGGCTTACGGGTGCCATGTATACCCGGGAACTCGGCACAAAACCAGGGCTTGATCCAAGGACGATCTACGCTCTGGGATTTACAATGGGGTTATGATTATGAAGTATTTTGTGATTTTTCTTTCCTTGCTTTTTACCAGTTGTGGTCAAAAGAATGCGTTTGATTGCGATGGTGGGATCGCTAAGTCCAAGTGCTCTCAGCGAACCAAGCTTGAAGATGCCCGTATCGCGCTTGATGCTGGGGATCTGGATACCGCAATTAGATTGCTGAATGAGTTAATTACCGATGAGCCTACCGCCTACGAGAAATACCCATTGTTGGCTGCAGCTTACGCGGGACGTTCTGGTCTTGAAATTTTAGACATTGTGACTGCAAATTTTGGTGGCAATTCATCAATGCTTGAGACAATGAGCAGTTTGATCCCGACCCCGACGACTCTCGGTGATGCTTATCCCAAAAGCCTAGACGACATGAACGCAGCCAATCAGACACTGCTTGCGATTCCGGAGGCCTTGCGCTCAGCAACGTCTAGTGACAAATACGCTGCTAGCGCTATTTTGCAGATAACACTCTACCAGAGTGCCTATGCAGTCATGTACCTCAATAAATTCACATATAGTACGAGCGGCTACGATCCTTCTCTTTTGTCAGCGATGACTGCTGACGATGCTGCTGCCATTCTCAGCTCGTTAGTGGCGGCGGGTGCTGCGAGTGGTGGAGCAGCTGGCTCGGCTGCGCAAGCTGCTATTGCCGCCATTCAGGGACAGCCTGGTGCAACCGATGCAGAAAAAATTGCTGCTTGGTCTCAGGCGGCACGTTAGTTTTTTGGTGAGATTCGGATTCCGGACACCATCATGGCAATCTTAAGTTCGTCGATGATGGCAGCCATAAGTTTAGTGGCGGCATCGTCATGTTCAATGGCGGCCTTCATCAGAGGAAGGCCGATGCCAGCCATATCCGCGCCTGAGTAAACAGCCTTTAGAACAGTCAAACCATCGCGGATACCGCCTGTTGCAATAATTGCAGCTGCTGGCAAAGCAGATCTGACGGTTTTTAGGGCTTCAGCTGTTGTCAGTCCCCAGTCCCTGAAGAGTGCTCCACGCCGTCTAATGAGTTCATCCGACGCGCGAAGTCCTTCAATATGAGCCCACGAGGTGCCACCAGCACCTCCGACGTCAAAATATTTGATTCCCGTATCCCATAGTTTTTTTGCAGTGATTGCATCGAGGCCTGCACCGACTTCTTTCACGATGACGGGAACTTTTAGTTTGCTTTGAATGGCTGAAATTTTTTCAATGATGCCGCGGAAGTCACGGTCGCCTTCTACCTGGATCAACTCTTGAAGAACATTGACGTGAATGGCAAGAGCGTTGGCATGAATCATGTCCACAGCTCTTTGGCAGAAATCTAGGAAATGGGGACCATGAAGCTGACCAATACCTACATTGCCAATCAAGAATAGTCCCGGGAACTTATCTTTTAGTTTAAAAATTCCCTCTAGAGCAGAGTTTTCAAGTGCCATTCGCTGGGAACCAACACCCATAGGAATCTTGTGTGTGACCGCGCAGTGGGCAAGACGCTCATTAATCATCGTTCCCTGAGCCACGCCACCCGTCATCCCTGTGATGACAATGGGAGCTCCGAAGGTTTGTCCAAGAAACGTTTTTTCCGTGCTAACCTCACTCCAGTTGACCTCAGGAAGTGAGACAACGGGTATTTTTATCGAGGAAAATCCGTTGTCTTTGGCTGAATGTTCCACGTCCTGAGTCGCGCACAAATCGATGTGTTGGCTTTTTCTGAGGGCGTGCATGAGGTCTTGAACCTCGGTTAGGCTATTTTCATCAAATCGATAGATGCTTTGACCCTCTGGCCTAACATCAAAATCAGAATGCTTTGCCGAGCTGCGACTCACACTGATCTTGTTTATGTTGCTGTCAGCATGATCACCCATCCAATCAATGCGCGCGTGGGTTGCTGACATCTCAACGAGAAATCCGGCGAGCCCTTTGGCAACAACTGGCAATGGTGGTGTGATGCGGATCATTTTGACGTGCTAGACTCCGAAAGTTCTTTGGTGATGCGTCCAGGTTTTTTAGCGCGGCGATAAAGAACAAGTAGGTGGCCGATGGTCTGTACGACTTCAGCTTTCGTCTCTGCCATGATGGCATCGATTGATTGCCGAAACTCGGTCTGGTCGGTTGAAGGCACTTTGATTTTGATTAGTTCGTGATCTTCAAGGGCCTTATCAGTTGCTTTTAAGACGGCTTCGGATATGCCTTCTTTTCCTAGCATGACGACTGGATCAAGGTGATGCGCCTTGCCACGAAGAAAAGATCTTTGTTTGGGTGTCAGTGCCATAAAAATGTAGGTCTCCCCGCGAGGTTTACAGTCCGGAAAAATAGGACAATAATTGATAGACGTCTGCGAGAGCGATGTATCATGGACAGGGTGGGATTCCCAAATAAAAAGCATCGGGAGTAAGCCTCTTGAATTTAAGAGTTTTAGCATACATTGTGGCAGCCTGCATGGGCCAAACTATTGGTGGTGTGAAGGCCTTCGCAGGATCACCCGAAGTTATTTCCTTTACCCTAAAACGCGAGTTGCCCCATGACTCGGCTGCCTTCACCCAGGGGCTGGAAGTCTGGAGTCCTGGCTACCTACTTGAAACCACTGGACAATATGGGCAAAGTGAACTTCGAAAGGTTGAAATAGATTCAGGTCGGGTCGTCATGCGAAAACCTTTGGATGGCAAATACTTTGGCGAGGGGGCGATAAGGGTCGGTGCCGACATCCTTCAACTAACTTGGCGTGAGGGTACCGTTTTACGCTGGTCACCCAACGGGAAGACAAAAGAGCTGGAGATTCGCGAAACGTTACCATGGAGTGGTGAGGGGTGGGGTATCACTCGGGGCAAAGGTGTCTTCTGGGTGAGTGATGGAACCGACGAGCTCAAGTCTGTCGATCCTAAAACATTTAAGGTAAAAAAAATCATAAAGGTAACTCTCTCTGGCAAGCCAATGGACCGGCTTAATGAGCTTGAGATGGTTAACGGCAAAATTTTTGCCAACGTATGGATGACATCAACCGTAGTTAGAATCAATCCAGCGACAGGTGTCGTCGATGGATTGATGGATTTGAGCTCTCTGGTTCCTAAGAACTTAAATCCTGATGCCGTGGCTAATGGAATAGCTTGGGATGCTAGAAAGAGTCGTCTGTACATTACAGGTAAGCTATGGCCTAAGGTGTTTGAGTTGGCGCTGGAAGTGCCGTATTAAAATGGTGCCACCCGACGTAATTCCAATTTAAATAAAATGGTGCCACCCGACGTAATTCCAATTTAAATAAAATGGTGCCACCCGACGTAATTCTACGACGTATTTCTAAAATGGTGGCAGCATTTTAAATTGGAATTACGTCGGGTGGC
>CAMDGW010000052.1 GCA_945897695.1 Pseudobacteriovorax antillogorgiicola
GACGTATCTGGTCTCGGAAAATATCCTTTGTAAATTGATAATTTTCGTCGCCGATACGAAACCTATACTCGGTGTCCATCTCGCAGGCTTCCACAATCGGGTTTGCGCTGCCGCGGGGGAAAACTGTACAAACCTTGGCTGCTATAGCAACCTCAGAAATACTCATGCCCAGCACGATTGCACTGAGCTTCGCCCAATTCCCTTGGATGTTCCTTACCACAAACCCTCCCTGAGCCATCGGTCAAGTGCCGAGGATCAGTGGGGGTGGTCGGAGAATTTTCCAGAAAGTTAAGAGATTTTTGAGAAAACCCGCAGTTGAGGGGAGAAGTTACGAAAAGTAATGGTTTTTTTTCTATTAGCAGGGGAAATTAAGTTGCTTTAAGCTGGGTACCGTGCTCAGATAACTGTCAGCATTTTCACTATTATTGGAGAGTAATTCTTTATGAAGCTAACGGCATTGAGAGTTTGTCTTGGGCTGGCAACAATACTTGGCGCAGGTAGTGCAATCGCTGCTGAGCCAGCGTTCAAAGTTTATGGAACGTCTGTGAGCATGGATGAGGTTGCCAAGGAAAAGCAAGGTGACTTCTACGAAATTGAGAAAAAGAAGTATGAGCTGATCGAAAGTATGGCTTACGAGAAGTTCATGGAGAAGTTCTGGGAGAAGAAGGCTGCTGATCAGAAAACTACGGTTGCTGAAGCGCGCCGGGTTTACATGGAAAAAAACGCCAAAGTTTCAGACTCAGAAGTGAAGCAGATGGTAGAAAAGTACAAAGACAACCCTCAGTTTGCAAAGTTTAATAAAGACGAACAGCAGAAGCAGGTTCGTGAGTTTCTTCGGGATCGCTCCTCCCGCAATGTTGAAATGGACATCATTAAGCAGGGTCGTAAAAGTGGTGATCTCGCGATCTCATTTCCTGAGCCTAAAGAACCTGTTTTCGCGATCGTACTGAATGATGCCGACCAGACTCGTTATGGACCAGGCGCTGATGATATTAAACCTATCGTATGTGATAAGA
Source organism: Pseudobacteriovorax antillogorgiicola (assembly GCA_945897695.1). Lineage (GTDB taxonomy): Bacteria > Bdellovibrionota_B > Oligoflexia > Oligoflexales > RGVZ01 > CAMDKS01. The sequence continues at coordinate 1,017 of CAMDGW010000052.1, forward strand.
TGTCATGTCCGATCACAATTGTTGAATATAGCGAATTCCAGTGCCCATTCTGTTCAAAGGCGATGCCGGCAGTTAAGCGTATCTTAACCGAGTATAGGGGCAAGATTAGCTGGACTGTTCGTGACTTTCCGCTAAGTTTCCACGATCGAGCTCGTCCAGCTGCGGTTGCAGCACACTGCGCTGGTGATCAGGGTAAGTACTGGGGCATGTACCAGGCGATGTTTGATAATCAAACTGAACTTCAGGATGAGCACCTTAAAAAATATGCTCTTAAGCTAGTTGCTAACAAAGGCAAGTGGGAAGATTGTTTTAAGAACGCCTCCGCCAAGAATCCAGTTATCGACGCAAATATGGAGTCTGGAATGAAAGTTGGAGTGACGGGTACGCCAGCATTTTTCATCAATGGACGCCGTTTGAGTGGCGCACTTCCTTATGAAGAATTCAAACGTGTCATCGACGAAGAATTGACTCGTCGCAAAAAGAGCTGAGCTGGTCTGATAAGCTAAGTTTTTGAAGAAAAATGGAGGGCTGCAATGCAGGCCTCCATTTTTTTGTCACCTATCTTCAATAATTTCAGTCTGTTAATATTCTCTTGAGTTTTGCAGGGTTGACACCAGAGTGTATGGCTGGCAAAAGTGGGACACAAACTCGATTATATTTTAATCACAGTGGCTGCTTTAAGGCAGATGTGGCTCGAGCCTTTTCCAAGCTTTAAAGGATGTCTCATGTTTGCGATAAAACTTTTAAAAACTTACGCTTGGGCAATCAGTATGTCGCTCGCCCTTTTACTGCTGGCTAGCGAAGACACCCGTGCCTGTACTACTTTTAGTTTTACAACAGGTGCTGCTACGTATGTCGCTAAAAACTATGACTGGAGCAAAGAAGATGGCTTGATTTACGTCAATAAGCGCGGTGTGGCAAAGCAATCCCTAGCGGTATTTCCGCACGACAAAGTTCTGACCTGGATCTCAAAATTTGGAAGCTTGACCTTTAACCAATACGGTCGTGAATTGCCGAACGCTGGTATGAACGAAGCTGGTTTGGTTGTGGAAGTGATGGAGCTTGATTCATCAAGATATCAGCAAAATAGCTCGGAACCATCACTCAACGAAAGCCAATGGGTTCAGTATATGTTGGATAATGCAGCTTCCATCAGAGAGTTAAAGAATCTGGCCGCCAGGGTTCGAATTTCAAAAATTCTTGTGCCTCTTCATTATATGGCCTGTGATTCTTCGGGCGCATGTGTAGCGGTTGAGTCCCTTAATGGTCGCCTTGTTGTTTCTGATCAGAGTGATCACAGAACCAAGGTTCTCACGAATCACGAGTATGCCGCCTCCCTTTCCTATCTTAAAGGATTTGAAGGATTTGGCGGACATTCTCCCGCTCCCTTAGGGTACGGATCTCTCGAACGATTTGTTCGAACTGCATTTTTTCTCAATGCTAGCAGCAGTTTCGACGATTCTGACAATGTTGCGAAAGGATTTCAAGGGTTGTCTTCCGTTAATACTCCGATAACGCAGTGGAGTATTGTCTACGACTTGCAAGCCAAACACATTTTTTTCAAATCGCGCTCAGCTCCTCTAGTCAAGAAAGTCGACATGAGCGCCTTTAATTTTGAATGTGCAACGCCGGTTTTGGCTTTGCCAATGCTTAATGGTCGTTTATCAGGTGACATTACAGCTCGTTTTGTACCCTACAGTTACAAACAGAATGCCGATCTTGTTCGAAGATCTTTGTCGGGGTCTGTTTCAGAAGAGCTCATTGAGGCTGCGTCAGGATTGCCTGAGACTACATCGTGTAAACTGTGATCGAATCTTAATTAAATAAAGCGATCACGGTTTTTACTGCATTATTAAAAGATTTTTCGGCTTTTTCGCTGGCGGGTTGAATCATCTCAGAGACCCCGTCTGACACTCGTTCACCAATAATAGATTTTTGGATGGCCTCAAGCGGATTGAATGGCCTGACGTTTCGTTTTGTATCGATGATCTTCCAACCAAACGTATAGGTCTTAACCATTACGGGTAGCTCAGATGAGGCTGGATCCACTTCTAGCGTGGCTAGTTTGATTCCAAGGGAGGAAATCATCATTTTGAAATTATTTAGGCTCAGGGCCGACGCAAATGCCTTTTTATACCAGGACCCTGTCATCGTGGCACTCACGGTAGGTATAGTTTCGACGCGAGAAATACACCTATCACCTGTGCAGACATTACCCTCCAGGTTCAGTTTATTGAGTGGGCCAAAGCTTACTTTTAAAATAGCCGGGCTATTGGGGGCACCAGACTCGTCATACACTCTCTGAAATCTTACGTGAAGTATGTCACAATTTTCTTTTTTGGGCTGATAAGTGATTGACTCGATCGAAAGGTCATCCATCGTTTCCTTCGGGAGAGTAAATCCTATGGGGATCATGCTCACGGATAAATCAGTACCTATTTTCCGGTTGCGATCAATTGAAACTCCAGCATTGAAATGAAGTGGAACCCATATTCCTGGATTCATATCACGTAACTGGGAGTACACAGTCTTTGCTTCCTCTACAAGAGAGAGCGCGCCTCCAGGAACTTCCTCTTCTCGAGCAGTTTCCATGGAAATCAGTTGCGTACCAATCTGAATAGAGAACGGATTGTCATTTCTGGAGTCCCGGCTGAGAGATGGGCTCAAAATTTTAAAGAGCATTCCAAAAATACTGCTGTTCACCGGCAGTATCTTTGTACCAATACTTCGCGATGTCCAAAAAAATTCCAAATGATTTTCGGCGTGATCAGATGAGGGGGCCCTTAACCGCCTATGAATATGTCGCACTTTGTCAGCCATGATGAGATCCATATTCAGCAACATTTTCCGCAGGGTGCTGATGGGGCCAGTCGATGCCGTGCCCGAAAATCCCGCATCCTTTGCTGTGCCGTAAAATTGCTGGCCAAGGCTTTTTAGAGAGCTTTCGCGGATAGCTTCTGAAAAAGTTTCAACCATAAGTCGACGCGTCGCGGGATCAATCTGTCCTGACCTGGATGTGACCATGAGCGGATGATAATTTTGCGTTGACTGACTCAAAGCAGGTTGTGCGATGGCAAATAGCGACGACCCCAGGAGTATCAGAGTTTTAATCGTTGATACCAGCATCATAATCCCATCCGGTTTATCGCGGTTTCAAGAATAGCATCGACAATGGCAGTCCTGGGTAGATCAGACCGCGGGGCATGTCCGCCGGCTGCTGATGAGCTTGAAAATCCAAGAGCCAGATGATCAAGAGCAAGGATTCCCAAAAGACTGGTAGTAGAACCTTTTGGAACAACTCCTTTAGGTAGAACGGAGTGCTCCAACGCTACGCAGGAATCACTGAGAGGGAACCGGTTATAATTCGTAATAGAAGTCAGTTCGGCCGTATGCGTCACGTCTTGAGAGCCTGGCTGAGTTATCATGTAGCCATCATTGTCTGTGGTCGTGAGCGGAAAAGCTTCTAGTTTTGCGATATCGAGTACGGCAGCCATATGAAAAATGGGAAGTTCTCTCTTTCCCGTCATTGGGTCTGAGGTGGGCCGAGAAAGGTCCCAAGTCTTCACTTTTTGCTCTAAGAATACCTTGCGAACACTAGGTACCAGAGATCTAACCCCTTCTCTCACAGTTTCAAACTCAGGTCCGGTATATAGCGGTATGATTTTTTGAGCCACAGCACTGCTGTTTCCTAGGGATGCGCCTGCGCCAAACGTAAGCATTGTTCCTAGTAAAGAGCGATTGAATTCACTCATTTCACCACGATTTTTTGCCAAGGATTCGATCAGCGGGTGGACCATATTCATTGGCAGGCCGCCACCAAAGGGAGACCCAACCGTAATCAGCGCCAACGTTCGTTCGCGAATATCGGGATATTCAGCTAGTGCATGCAGTATACTAGTGCCACCTTTTGAATATCCCCAGAAAAGATAACGGTGTTCTTTCGTTTTGCTTGACTCGAGTTCAGTAAATTTAGCGTGAAATTTCGGCGCACAGATGTCATCACTGGCAAATGAATTAGGTGCGCATTCGTGCCTTAACACCCGAAGGTCACCGTTTTTCAATTCATTCGTAAAGACCTTCTGCCAAAGTTGGCGCGTGTCAAAAAGTGCGCCAGATTCGGTGAGGTGACTGCCAAAACCACCTGCCATGACAAATGTGATGCCGAGGTTCTTCTTTTTTGCTGCGGCCAGTAGCTTGCGCATTCCCACAGTTGTTGAATCGATCGGATTTAATGAGGACTTCACACACAGATTGTGCCTTTGGGAGGGCTCAAATAGGTTTTGCTGAAGCAATTCATAGGGAGATTTTGAGTCGTAAATTTGGTCGATGAATTTTTTCATTGACCCCGAAACTGGCAGTACGGCTAGTTCTGCTGCCGTTTTGCAGCCAATTCGTGCTGAAAGCGCCTTGAGCAAACTATCGTCAGTTTCGTAGCTGAAGTCTCGCAACTCGATGATGTCTTGTTCGCTGCTAGCTAGGTCAGATCTGGGGCCAAGCCTCTTTGCAGGGGATTTACAGCCGGGAAATATCAGTGATAGGCCGAATATCCAGGAAAGGGGAATTGTGAAATTTTTCATTTTCGACATTGCCGGTGACCTGCGGTATTTTTCTCAAGGTTCTGGGAGTATTTGGAAATTTTATCATATTAGTTGAGAGGTGGGTTGGGGCTCAGGTCCAATTAGTTTGGCTTTCCTGGGGGGGGGCGATAATCCGGAAGATTCGAGTAAGTCACTGATTGTATGTGTTTTTTAAAGTTTTTTCTTAAGTTACTTACAAGTTATCCGAACACCCACATGCGGCCAGGGTTTGGTTGCCAGCTACTAAGGGACGGATCTATGTCAGAGGGCAGGCGCGAAAATAGAAAAATGGTGCGGTTGATCCTCGATCAGCCGCTTAATGTTTCCATTGGATCTTTGGGCGCTGATATTCGTTACGAGTTACAAACTCGTAATGTTTCGTATACGGGATTTTTTCTCGATTTCGAAAAGCCGGGACGGTTTCCATTTACCCCGGCCTCTATCATGGAAATTTGGATTGATCTTGAGGCGGGCAATCGAATTTTTTTTAATGGCAAAATGGTCCGCAAGGTTATGTCGGGTGATCCAGGATCTGACATTACGGGACCTGGCATTGCAGTGCGTATCATCCAGATGGATTCAAAAACAGAGCATCAACTCAAAGAATTCATTGATCGCAAGATAGCGGAAAAACAGCTTCACAATAATAAGTCCGCCTAATTTCACGAAAATTCAAGATTGCGTTTGAACTCAATACTTGGGCTCGTGGCCAGGCTTCCATTTTATGTTGCAGCCAAGGCTAGGTTTTTGTTCGGATGTCACCCGTTCACTTGCTAAAACTGCGTCTAAAGCTGCTCGCAGATCTTTACCAGTGACTGGGACTTGATTGGATGGGCGGCTATCGTCAAGCTGCCCACGGTAAACGAGCCTGTGATCCTTATCGAAAAGATAAATATCGGGAGTGCATGCGGCTTTGAAAGATTTAGCGACGGCCTGTGTTTCATCAAATAGATAAGGAAACGTGTAGCCAGCCTTCTCTTTTTCAATTTTCATCTTTTCTGGAGCATCATCGGGATAATTTGCAACATCGTTACTATTGATGGCAAGGACTGCGACGCCCTTAGACGTGTATTCTTTTGCGAGAGTCGCTAATTGATTGCGAACGTGAATGACAAAAGGACAATGGTTACAAATAAACAAGACAAGTAGAGGCTTACCTGCAAAGTCTTTATCACTAATAATTTTATTGTTCGTATCCGGTAGTGAGAACGGAGGTACCGGAGTACCAAGTTCGAGCATGTAAGATGGTGTGCGAGCCATGGTGATTCTCCTCATTCAGTTCCGACGACCGTTCTGTCACAAAGTTAAAATGTGGTCAATCGGGGATTGAAATCTCCATACCATCAAATGCAAGTTCCACGCCCGAGGGCATCTTAGCTGATTCAATGTTGTAATCAATCTCGTGATTCATGTGGGTTATAATGCCCCGTTCAACATCTAATTTTTTGAACAGCTCGATGGTTTCGCTAATTGTGGAATGGGTCTTATGATCTTTCCAGCGTAGACCGCTAGCGACCATTGTATGAATTTTCCCTTTCCAGGCTTTGATGACATCGTCTCCGACAGTTTTAAAATCAGTGGCATATGCAAAGTTTCCGAACCGGAAAATATTTGTCTTGGCGTTGCCATGGGGTACAAAGAATGTCTCCGCGTTCATTCCAGCGATTTCGAAGAAACCATGATGCTCAGGTAGCGAACGCAGCACAATGTCAGGGCGTCCACCCAGGTAGCCGGTATCTTCAAACGCATAATGAAAGCGCAGTTTTAATTCTTTTTCGTATTCTGGGTGGAGCCAGCATTCAATCTTTTTTTGACTGTTGAAGTACAAACCTCGAAGATCATCAAAGCCGTGACAATGATCGGCATGAAGGTGGCTGTAGATAACGTGCTGTAATGAAGAAATCCCTGCTCTTAAGGCTTGGAGTCTAAATTCAGGGCCTGTATCGATGACAACTGGAATGCCTTGAGGTCCCCATATGGCAATCGATGTTCGCCAGCGCTGATTTTTTGCATGGCCACCTTTGCAGACACTGCAGGAGCATCCAAGCACCGGGACACCTGTTGATGTTCCGCAACCCATAATCTTGACAAGATATCCCATGGCGTTTTTTCTTAGGCGCGAATCAGGCTACGGAGAAGGCGTGCGCGGTCGCCTTCTTTTGCTGAAAATTCTCGCATTTTATCCAGCCTACTGATGTGATCGATTTTTCTGAGTGGATACTCGTGCCAGAAATTAGATTCTTCTTCGGCCGTTACTGCACATCCTACGTATTGGCTGCCGGTTTCTTGATCTACTAGCTTTTCAAGAAGGCCCTCTCTGAACATGACTTGGAGACATTGTTCAACGTCATCTCCAGGGTAAGGAGTTGCCATTTTCACATGGGAACTCAGAGTTTCAAGTGTGACCGCTGATTTACTGCCAAATACATCTCGCACGCCTTGGAGGCAAGCTCGCATCACCAGGGCATCTGGATAGTTCTTATCGATGGAAAAGCGGTGCTGAAAATAGTCTTTTTCCCCGCATATAACAACAGCTCGCACAAATCCTGAATCTTCCACGCCGAAGACCTCTTTCGCCAAGGTCTCTGCACTGTCCGTCATCCCGTTGAAAATCACAAACTCGATACCTTGAGTGTTTTCTATTTCACTGAGGAACGGTCCAATTGAAACAACGACACGAATATTGCCCGATTCAAATTGTTGCCTTGTTTTTGAGGCGGTGAAATCATCTATACCTGGGCGTATGACGGAAAACTCTTCGCCAAGTCTGGTGAGCAACTCGGTCGTGTCGTAGAGCTGCTTGATAGAATTACAATAAATGACGCCCTGTCCGCAGGATCGCTCAAGTTCTTTTTCAATAATTTTCAATCGATCTTGGTCTGATGAGGCAGGCAGGCAATCAATTCCGAATCCTGGGATAACTTCTGGGGTGAGTCTGCCCTGGTATGGATTATTGAGCGAAAGCAACTTGGTTAAATCATGGGTAACACGAGCGCTTGGATTCCAGACAATCGCAATCTTTTGTGGCCGTTTATGTTCTGATTGTAGGGATGCCAGGAAATTTCCGACAAATCTATAATTTGGGAGAAACTTATGTGACCAGGGACTCATAAGTTGTGCCTGATCAACAATGATAATCGCAATATCTCGACGTCGCAGCCTATCCCGAAAGCGCTGGCTCGATAGTCGCCCGGGAGTTACTAAAAGAATCTGAATTTCGCGGCGATCCATCCTATCCCAAATTTGCCGTTTCTCGGCTTTGGTAGGAGCTAGGTCAAAAGACTCGGTATTTACATTAATTGATTCGAATCGGGCCTTCATCCGCTTGATACTATTCATGGAGTGGGTCACAACCACCACAAGTCCATAGCCGGCTGCGGCAGGTAATGCAGCGCAGGTCACCGAGGCAAGTCTATCCGGACCACTGACAATAATGTCACGACCGGTGCCAAGATGCTCAATAACTTCAAGGTTTTCCGATGAAACGGACGTGAGTCCAGGAATTCTCGTAGACGCATCCACAAGTCGCCCGAGGACATCTTGCCCAACTGGGGAGCGTTCCAAACTTTCGGAGCTGTAGCTGGAATCACCAGCAGAACAGCTTGCTGCGTTAAGGTCCATGCTCATACAATGATTGTACTGTGTTTTTTGCCAAAATTGGTAATTTTTTTTTATTTTTGTAGTAAACCACGTTGATGGGCCTTTTTGCGACGACCGGAGCCTGGATGGATCACCTCTCAATGACCTCAGCCACAACCCTTAGTAACAACTTAGTTGTTCAAAAGTACGGTGGAACCTCTGTTGGTTCGATTGAACGGATAAAGCATGTTGCCTCTCACATAGCCAACACGGTGCGCCAGGGCGACCGTGTTGTGGCGGTAATCAGTGCAATGGGTGATCAGACTGATGAGTTACTTGCAATGGCCCATGCCATTTCTCAAGCACCTCCCAGACGAGAGCTCGATATGCTGCTGACGTCGGGTGAACGTATTTCTATGGCTCTGGTTACAATTGCTCTGCATGAAATCGGACAAAAAGCAGTTTCTTTGACTGGCTCCCAGAGTGGCATCATCACTGATACAGTCCATGGAAATGCTAGAATCAGTAAAATTGGACCTCATCGTATTGAGGAAAACCTGAAGCATGGAAACGTGGTTATCGTTGCTGGTTTTCAGGGGGTCAGCGCAGAATCGAAGGAAATCACAACCTTGGGTCGTGGTGGCAGTGATTTGAGTGCAATTGCTTTGGCTGCGGCACTTAAAGCCAGGTCTTGCCAACTCTATAAAGATGTAGAGGGTGTCTGTTCGGCAGATCCAAGGGTGGTCACAAGCCCAAAAATTTTAAGAGCCTTATCTTGGGAAGCTATGACGGAAATGGCTTGGGCCGGGGCAGCTGTACTGCATCCCAGGGGTGCCCATCTTGCTCAGAAGTTTGCCATTCCGATTGAGATTCGAAGCAGTTTTCACCTTGATCGTCCGGGTACGATTGTTAGCGGGAGCCAAACTATGGAAAAATTTGTCGTTCAAGCCATAACCCACAAGGCAAGTATGGCCTTAATTAGAGGCACTTTGTCAGGTGGATCACAGCAGATATTGGATGACCTGCGAACCTGGCTTTGGCAGCAGGGAGAGTCGCCACAGATTCAAAGTCAGGCAGTATCATCAGAGGGTACCGATTTCTTTTGGTCAGTACCTAGGGCCTTGGCCACTCACGTTACAAAAAAAATTGAGGTAGCACCTGGATTGGTTCGAGGTCCAGAACTCCAAGAGTGCGGTATTATTTCGGTCATCGGCAGCGGATTTTGGCAAAGTCCTGAAACACTTGCTCAAGTGCGAAACGTTATTTCTGAACCGTGCTTTTTGGATGTTAAAAATAATGCGATCACGATCGCTGTGAAAAATGATGAAGTCGCAAAAGTGGTTGAAGGGTTACATCAAGCTCTGATCGCATAGTTCAAGCGTGTAAACGTTCTACTAGTATCGTCATTTCAGATTAATTAAAAGTCCTGCACCAATGGCGGTTGTTGTTTTGCCAGCTAATATTCCTGGTGCAACTCCACCTTCAATCTGCCAGCGATCAAATTTATAACCAGCAACGAGCATTCCACGAGCATGCGGCGCAAAGCCAGAACTGACTCCGTAGCCCCAGTCTTCAGATTTGGCATCTGCAATACTGTTATTGATTTTTGCTACGGTATACGAGAGCCCAAGTCCTGCTTCGGTACGGATCAGAAAGTCATTTTGAGAAAAAAGTGTATAGCCTAGTCCACCGAGGCCAGCAACTGAAGTTGCACCGAAGGTTGCGCGATCTGACTCAGCATAAATATTTGTTGCAGTTCCAGAAAACGAGTAAATACTTCCTCTTATAAATCCGTCAACTTTTCCCAAAAATTTACGGCGGATCATTTCGCCCGACGCTTCATAGCCCTTGGCGTCCCCGCCTGCACCAAATGTCGCAAGACTAATTTGACCAGCAACGGCTATGGGAGACGGTTGTTTATAAAGACGATACTGCTCTTGAGCAATGGCAGACGGACCTTCAAGCATGGCATAAGATTCAGCTTGTGAGTTTACGGGACCCATCACCTGCTGCAGTTGCACAGCGCGGGCGTTACCTTGCATCTTTGTGACTTGACCGGTTGCAATGAGCTCGCCACGTTCCGTAAAAAAACCAACTTTGTCGCCAGTTATAACGCCACGGTCGTAAATGACGCAGGTATTGTTTTTAACTCCGCAGTTAAAATCTCGCTCAGCCAGTGCGGTGCTTGAGCTTGCTGATACGAGAAGTAAGGCGATTAGCTTTGGCGATATGGCAGTGGCTCTCATAGTTCTCTAAGCTCCTTCAATTGGGAACCGTCCCGATGAAGCAGGAGCAATACCTATGCCACCGGAGTGCTGGCATTTAATTCAATAAATACAGCTTCTTGAATCGGAGCGGGGTGTTGGAATTTTTGACACTTATAGTTTATGCTTATAGGCGTTCTAGGGTTTAGCTGCAGGAGATTCTTTGTTGAACATTAACACTTATCGCTTTGAACTGGACCAAAGACACGTAGCGGTGTGGCGTGCTGACTTTTCGAAGTGGCGGCCAATACCTGTCGCCTTGACTCCCACAAGAATTTCCAGCTCACAGTGGCAAAGCGTTGTATCCGATGCCCGACTCGTATTTTCTACTTTTCCTAAGATCCTTAAGTGGCTTCAATTACCCGATCAGTCTCAATTGAAAGCAGGAATTTTTTCGGGTCTTTCCGGGCTTGAGCAGTTTGCTTGTGACATGGACCCCATGTATGGCTGGGGGCATGTGACGACGAGGTTTGATCTCTATTGGCACGGCGAAGAGATCAAGATCATCGAAGTTAACTGCACAATTCCCGCAATGCAGGCCTATAGCGACAATGTTCTGAATGCCTGGCAGATCGCATCCGGAGTTGTGGAGTCATCTTCGTCAAATGTTACAGAGCTGCTGCAGAGTCTATTTCAAATGTACCGAATTGACGGGGGAATGAGTGGAAATCCACGCATTATCATCCTGCATCGACCTGGCGACAGTCAGATGGGAGAGCTGCTGTGGTTAAAAGATCACTGGAACCAGCTCGGTGTCCATACTGTGCTGGCCACCCCAGAGTCAGTGTCACGTATAGGAGAACTTTGGGTTGTAGACGGTAAGCCTTACGACATGATCTATCGGCATATATTTGCCTGGCGTTTACCAGAAGGTTCCGTGAAAGATGCGCTATTAGAAAATAGATCTTTTCATATTTATAACCCTATTTCTGCCCATTATGAATCAAAAGCCTTTCTTGCGTTAGCCAGTCATCTGGCCGCCTCCGCGGCTCTCGTGACGGAAGTGGGTATCACCCCTGAGGAGTTATCTGCGATGACTCGGAGGGTGCCTTGGAGTCGCATTTTAGGAGATGGCCGATTTGCCATTCCGTTTAGTGATATCAAAGATCGTTTACCAAACTTAGTGCTGAAACGGAGCGTTGGTTACGGAGGGCACCAGGTTTTCATGGGTAATGAGTGGGACTCTCCAGAAACACAGTCAAGACTTAGTCAGCTTACTGGCGAGCCGTTACCAGTAACCTTTGAAAAATTTTCGACCTGGGCAGTTACTCGAGATAATAGTTTATGGATCGCTCAGGAGCGCATGTCAGGAATCAGGCGCAAGACCAGCGTCTTATGTGGAGATCATATTGAGGAATGGGATGCGTGGTTTGATGCATCTGTATTTATCAATAGTAGGTCTGAACCTATATGCGGCGGCGGCGTTAGTCGCATTGCTCAGTCGCCTATTGTCAATATTGGCGCTGGTGGTGGACTTGCGCCGTTTATGCTCGAAGCAGATATTCGCGAACAGCCTTGATCACCCGATCAGCGTCGTTTTTTGAAAGATGCGGAAAAAGTGGCAGTCTTAAGATCGTTTTTACGACTGTCTCCGTGACTGGTAATCGCGCGGGCGACGAGCGGGCAAATCTAGCTGCGATTGGTGCTAAATGTAGTGGCTCGTAGTGGCTTGTGGCATGAATTCCCTGGTTGTATAATGCTGTCCGTAATCCTTCGCGACGATCAGCGTCTGGCAGCAATATCCAATAAATATGTCCATTATGATGGCTTGCGGACGGGATCGTGGGGCGCTGAATCAATCCTTTTTGCTCTAGATCACATAAACTCTCGTGATAGTGATTCCAAATGCCTAGTCGATGACTGTTGATAATATTCAACTGCTCAAGCTGACTTGCTAATAAAGCAGATTGCAGCTCGCTTGGTAAAAAAGAAC
>CAMDGW010000053.1 GCA_945897695.1 Pseudobacteriovorax antillogorgiicola
AAGCCGTAGCTGAAGAGACCGGGGGAAAACTAACCATCGGCAATCTTGAATTTAATGCGTTTTCCGGTTTCACTGGTAAAAAAATTAGATTCGATCCACCAAATATTGATGGCTCACCCAGATCCGAGCCATCACCAGAATTCGTGCAAATTGAAGAACTTCGACTCCACTACAATCTTTGGACAATACTCTATGGCACAATAAATATTACCAGCGCCCAATTACACAAAGGCTCGATAAGTGTGGGCTCAGGCCACTCCGGCACTGGATTCCGGGGAATATCCGCCTTCCGAATAAAATCAGAAAAAAGCCTCCCAGAAGAAAAAAGAACCGCAAACCCTATAACACCCCCTGCAGCGGCACTCGCGAAGCTTTCGAAATCTTTCTGGCTACCAATACGGGTGAAACTATCAAACATAGGTTTCGAAAATTTGGACTTTCGAATTCATCAAGGTGACCAAAAAACTTTTCTACGGGGCGTCACGCTTCTCGTCAATACTACTGCCTACTGGCAACATGCAAACATTAAGGCCAACCTACGGATTGAGCAAGCTAAAGTCGGAATGCTTGACACTGGCCCACTGACAGCCGGACTAGGACTGCATCTGGCCGCAAACGAAAAGACAAATGGAATTGAAATAGAGGGCCTCAAAATAAACATCCTTAATCAGCTACGGTCAGAGACTACGATTTCGTTGCGACCCACCCAAGGGGAAGATCAATCATTAAGCTATGATGCAACACACAAAACTAATATCGATTTAGATATCCCTCCCGCACTCAAAAAAATCCTCCCCGTAGATCTACGTAGTAGCGGCACTCTTCAATTTGAGGTCAAGAAGCTCGCCGGTAAAATCACGCCAAACGACATTTCAGAAAAGATTGCCCAATCAAAAATCAATCAATTAATGCCAGACATAGCAACCCTGACCCTGGCCGGGACCAACATACACGCCGTAGCGCCGTCCTATGGCACGAACCTCACAAATATGAACTTTAGTTACCAAGTTAGCGAAACTCGGTCAAAAGATGACAATATTCACATCCAGTCGACCGTCTCCCAATCTGCCGAGTCTATCACGGCGGAAATCATTCAAAATGAGGAACGTAATCGCGCATTCCTAGACAAATTAAAGTTAAGGATGGAAACAAGCCTGCACTTCCCCGGTCCCACGACCGGAACAACAAAACTTGCCCTTACCATCGACGGGGCGGGTATTCAGGGAGATGCCTTTGAACGCATCAGTGTACCCATATCTATCGATGCCAATGCTGACAGCACGGCCAATCTAAAGACTATAAACGCACACACGAACATGACCATTGGTGACCTCATACAGCAACAGTTCATCGTTAAATGTTCAAACCACTGCGAACAATTCGAAGCCTTAGCCGAGCTCGAAATTCCTTCACTTGAAAAACTATGGCTCAGTTTAAAATCCAATGCAGCGCGCAGAATAATCCCAAAGTTCGTGCCTGAACGTATCCAGGGCAGCTTTATGGCAAAATCAGAAATAAACGGAAAATTAAGCTCGTTACTGTCCAACTCGTTATCAAATATCCTTCGTAACATAAAATTCAGCTCTGCCACGAATGTTGCTTTAAAAAACCTATCTATCTCCATCCCGGCTAATCATCTTACGTTAACAAATGGAACGTATATTTTTTCACTAAGTGGAACAGAACGATCGCAAGCGGCATCATTCAGCCATACTCTTGAGGAAGTCACCGCAACCCTGGATGGCAAAGCAAAAAAAACGCACACGATTGGGGCGCGGGGACTTTCCGCAAAAGCAAATATATCTACCTCCCTTGTTATTCGATCGTCGATAAATCCGTTCATACAATCAAATAAAATGACTTTTGACACAGATGTTGAGCTCAAGCATTTACAGCTAAGTGACTTTTTGGTTAAACCTCTGACCAATATCAGACTGACGGCTGACGGCAATGCATCGAAACTTCGAAGTTTCACTTTGAATCACGCTGCACTGCTCGTACCGGACTTAGCAACGACCATTGAAACAAATGGCGTTGTGGCAATAACAGATCAGAGCACCCCACAGAGTTTTGCAGCCACATTAAAGGCCAAAATCGCAGACATACCAAAAGATATTGTGAAAGGAATTGACGCCAGCGGATCAATATCGACCGAAATTGAACTGGCATCAAAAGACATGGACTCCGCCACACTCCGGGGAATTGTCGAGCTTCAAAACTTAAGTGCAACGATAACATCACCGAAAAACCCCACCCAATCCATAACCATCGAGCAGATCGACGGCATTTTCCCGCTATTCCAGATGTTCCAGTTTTCAGCGATCAAGACGCTGGCTGCCGGCACCAAATCTGGAAACATCAATTCAACCGCGAGTGACCCACAATCCGAAGAACATATTGCCTCAGTAGAGGTTGATGACGAAACCCTGAGAGCGAACGCGAACCTGTACCTCGCAAAAATGAAATCAAATGTCACCGGAGACACACGCTTGGCATTGAACGAGGACTACTCGAATTTCAGAAATTTCTATGGGAAAAGAAGGCCCATTAGGATCAAATCCATTAACACATTGAACTTAGCTATTCAAAATATCGAAATCGACGCCGAACTTAGTCAGAATCAATTGGCGATCAACAATGCGGTAGCAAGTTTCCTAGGTGGAAAACTACAGGCAGATTTTAAATTAGCATTTGATGACAAACCTATAAGCGTTAAGACATCTTTTCATGCCACTCGGATCAATACCGAAAAGCTTGTGAAGACGGTGCCTGGCCTACGAAAAAAAGCAAAAAGTATCCTATCTTCTAGCAACCCCCTTGTCGACGGCGCCATCCACTTAAACTATGACCTCCGAACTGGAGACATGCAGGGGGGACTTGACATCACCTCTATCGGAAAAGATCAGCTTCGAATGATCCTCTATTATATAGACCCAGCTGACAAAGACGCGACTATTAACACTATCAAGACTGCACTTCATTTTGGTGACGTAAAGCTAGTCTCAGTGCCAATTCGAAACGGAGAAATAGGTCTTGAAGTTAACTTGCGCTTACTGGCAGCGCCAATTCCCACACCTAAACTCCAAGGTTTCCCAATAGCTAAGTTAATTAATAACTTCCGAGAACAAGGAGAAAATACTGATGATCCTGCACATTGAGCGTAGGGTTGCCAAGATTGGTTCAACTATAGTTTTTTCAATTTGGATCGCCGCATGCTCTTTTAAGTTTGAACTAACTTCCCAGAAAACTGCGCTCGAAAACCAGATAATGGGGAACTACAAAGAGCTGGAGGACGATCTACTAGTCACCAATTTTGAGAGATCTACGACTGATTCGCCCACAAAATCAATTGAAAAGTCCGTCGCGAGCGTTTCCCTCCTTCGAGCCCAAAAAAACCGAGAGTTCAATTCCGACGACATTAAGGAATTAAAAGATAACGCGATCATCGGAGAAATGTCTGATGGCCAACTCTCAATCCTACCCAAAGCGATTGGAGGAGTCTCCAGCGCCAGCCCCGAACAACTAAAACTTGCAGAAGCACTGATCGATGAAGAGAACAGAGACAGGAGTGTCATCTGGAAAATGACGATCCCCGATACGGAGAAAGCATCCGACAAAGATGACAGCCCAACTCGAGCCGTTTTTGCCAGGGAATTATTTGAAAAATCCCCATCAGGACACTGGTTCTATGTGGGGAACCGATGGACAGTCAAGCAATGAATACTGTCTTAAAAATCAGATTCCAGACGGTGCTAGCCTCCGCAATTTTTTTTACGGCTTTATTCGGCCAGACATGCGCAAGCCGCAGGTATACGTCGCATAATGATTTTGGCTCCCCCCAAATCAGTGAAACATTCGAAACACCAACTAGGATCACCATTGGAAACGAGTCAAATTTTAGTCCAACACTATCACCGAACGGAGCTTATATGTTCTACACCTCCGACCGAGGTGGCAATAAGGACATCTACGTTAAGAAGACTAGAGGCGGCTATGCTATTCCGATAACTAATCATCCGGCAGACGATTTTAGTCCGGTGATGTCCCCTAATGGAAAGCGCCTGGCATTTGTCTCCAGAAGATCCAATGCTGCCGGTGCAATTCATGTGATTGATGTTGGCGCCAGCGTCGCTAATCTTGGCGGCCTTGTAGACGCTGAGGTGGTGGAAATCAATCTGCGTGAGCTGGAAAGTCGAAATCCTGCATGGTTCCCCGACAACAAAAGAATCGTATTTTCAGCCAGAGATATTGGAAACAAGGAACCGAAGCTTTACATCGCAGAGGTTGAAAAAGAGCCAAAGATTATCCCACTAGGCGATATAGGGGGAGACTATCCGACCATCAGTCCTGACGGAAATAAAATTGCCTATGCCCGTGGTGGAATAATTTTCATGTATAACTTGTCAGATAAAGTCGAAACACAAATTACAGAAGGTCTGATGGGAAAAGACGGTCATCCAAATTTTCTGGCAGATCAAAAGACTCTCATGTTTATTCGCTACGCAGATGATACCAATAATGACGGAGAAATAACTCCAGACGATCGGCCAACCATCTGGAGCCTAGAAATTGGCCATCAGACCAACGGGATCCTGGAGGCCAATGAATCATCCAAACTGCGCCCCCTAACGAGTGCCTCGCGACCGGCGTTCTACCCGCGACACTATCCGCCCTATATTTACTTCGCGAGTGAGGATTCAGACGGCTTAGATATCTACCGCTTACCAGATTCTGGACACACACGACCCCATACGACAGTGGGCGAAACTCTTCAAAATTTTGAGCAGCTTAATGACGACGAAGATAAGCTATATGTTTTAAGGCGCGATGCCGCTATTGCAGCGTCCGAAGGACGAAAAGGAGATGTCGCAGAGCTCGAACTTCGACAACTTAGCTGGGTAGTAGAACTGGGTCGATCGACCCAAGCGGAAAAATTAAGAAATAAAATAGCCAAAAAGCTCCCAGATAATCCTACGGCGCAAGCACTAGCGGATCTCTTCATGATCGCATCGGAATTGGCCCCGTTCAGGTATCCTGACCCGACGGAAAAACGCCCAGATGACTATGACACAAGATCTACAATATGGCAGAAGAAACTTCGCAATCTTAAGGACTCATTCTCAGGTAAAGAAAAAAACTCGAGGCTCGTGAGAGCTACATGTGATTTTGTGAAAGCAGAGATCGATGCAACATCTGGCGCTATTGACAACGCTGTCAAGGGCCTAATATCTATCAATGCAAACTATCCGGATCAAACCGCAGCTTCGGCCAAGGCGTTGGCATACCTCTCAAAGATCGAATCGGTCCGGGGCAACTTCAAAAAATCGGTTGCGGCCGTTGTCAATCTTGCTAAAGATTTCCCTGAGGAAATGACCATTGTTAACTCAGCTGCCATCGACCTGACACTATCTGTAAGTGAGAGCGACCCAGAAGCAACCCAGAAAATCGCATCTATTATAAATTCATCTGAAGGCCTTGGTCCGCTTAGAAGCCACGCAAGAAAACGCCTAGGGGACGTCCTAACAGCCAACGGAAAACATGAGGCTGCAGGTGGTGAATATCGAACCATTCTTAAAGAGACAGGCGCGCCACCGTACATCTACCTAATGGTCGCAAAAGTTCTGGTTCAGCGCGAAGAAGCCGACGGCAGATTTTCGGTCGCTTTGGCCATTTTTGAGGACCTTAAAGAATCCCTTAAACTCGCAGGAAAAGAGGATCGCAATTCTGCTTCTGCAATGGAATCTGAATTCCACGTACGAAGAGGTAGAGTCCTTTTAAATGGCGGTGAAAGTTTACTTGCCTTAAAAGAATTCCAAAAATCTATCGAAATAAATTCTGAAAATATCGCAGCCCAAGAAGGACTTATCGATGTTGCCGAAATCAGAGAAACACTTACTGAATCGCTTCAATTGCAAC
Source organism: Pseudobacteriovorax antillogorgiicola (assembly GCA_945897695.1). Classification (GTDB taxonomy): domain Bacteria; phylum Bdellovibrionota_B; class Oligoflexia; order Oligoflexales; family RGVZ01; genus CAMDKS01. The sequence continues at coordinate 5,917 of CAMDGW010000053.1, forward strand.
GACGCCTAGTGTCGGAATCGCCGCGAGACCCCATCAAATTGTATCTTTTAGCTTACGCTACGCAAAAGCAAAAACGACGGAACGATAGCCAGCGATTAAAAGACATTAACCAGTCTATTGAGCTAATCGAAGCAGCCAGACAGATTAATGGTCAAATCCCACAATTTCATAAGCTCATCGGTAAGCTTTATATTGAGAACGCCCATCTTAAATCCGCGTCATCCAGGGACAAGTCATTTTCGGGGAGGATTGCATCCACCTGGCAAAATACAAAATCTTTTTTTGGATTTTCTGATCCCAATTGGTACGAACTGGCTATCGATTCCAGCCTTACGGCTTATTATCTATCGGGCGCCGATTCCGTCGATCGGGCTGACTTATCTCTCCAACTAGCTAATACATATTTTGAAAATCAAACCTACACGCTCAGCTTGCGTCATTACCTCCGGCGGATATCTGTTATGGGTAGCCAACCTATTCAGGATACTCGAGAAGAAATGCGTATTTTTCGGCACGCAGGAAGATCGGCGTTTTACTCTGACGAACTAGATATTTCTGCAAGCCTGCAACGAAAGTCACTTCAGTTAGCATTTAAAACAGATTCTCTACTGGATCAGGCATACGCTCTAGATGCTCTTGCTCTGACGTTAAGAGAACAAAAGAAGTATTCAGAAGCTAGATTAATCTATTCAAAATTACTGGAAACACAATCCAAACTTGGCAACAAGTCAAACCTAGTCAGCACCAGAATCAATATTGCATATTGCTACATGATGGAAGGAAATCGGAAGCAGGCATTAGAGCAGTATCAAAAATCCGAGGATCTCCTGTCGGAGCTTAAAGTCGAAGACAACCTACGACCATCCGACGGCGTGCTCATTGATATCGCTGGCGAAAACTCTGCTGCTCGAGGGTTTACGTTATTAGATCAACGCATACAAATTGCCTCATTTCGGACACAAATCTACGATGGCCTTGGTGACACAACTAAGTCCCTGGCCGAACTGAAACGAAAGATTGATCTCTTAACTGAAAAACGAAAGGGAGGCCATAAGTTTGGATTTGGCGATGGTTTTCTCGCTGAAGAACTTGCCATTGCGCATAACAACGTGGGCTACGTCCTAACCACCACTGAAAATCTTCGGGACGCAGTGAAGCATTTCTCTGAAGCCATTTCCTTCGCTCGCTTACTACGATCAAAGAACCAAGAGTTCCCAGCAAGGTCTGAATGGCTTAATCTACTTGACCTGGCACGAGCACAATTACGGCGTGCAGATCTCCAGGTTCTTCCTAAGCCAGAACAGACAGAACTTGAGTCCCAATTGAACAAGACCCTTAATGAACTCGCCAAGCCGGTCTTGGCGGGAAACCGAGAAGCCACGCTCGCAGCTGCCGCACTTAGCTCTGTTTCGGCCCAGTTATTATCCGCTGATTCGGAAAAAAACAGCGAAAGAAAAGCCATGGCTCAGGCAAGGTTTCAAGACTCAATTCTGCTAGCGCAGAAAATTGGAATGGACCTTCCTTTTGTGAACAGTGCAAATCTTAACCTCGATAGGGATGCATTTGCTGACAATCCAAACCGAGAGGAGCTACTGTCATCACACATCGATTTTAGACGGTCGGCTCTAGTTAGGCCTGGACTTGCTTGGAAGTACCTGGCAACTCGAGGCCTGTGCATGCAGGCAATAGAAGCGCTTTCATCACATGTTGTATCTGGTGGAAAGATTCTTGAAAACGACGCTGGTCTCATGCGTAGCTGCCTCGACGCAGAGCTTAAAAAATCTGAAAATACAACGCAAATTAAATCAAGACTCATTCGTCAATACTTTTTTATCATGTCACAAATAGTTTTAAAAACGAGTCGTGGAGATCAAAAATCTGAGTTTGGAAAGCAAATATCCGAGCTCTTCCGCCTCGGAAAACCTGAAAGACTTGGAGCTGCCTTAGGCGAGAAAGAGGCCATGATCACTCTGTACAAGCAGGGAAGCGGGCGCGTCACCCTTGATTTGACCACGCCGAAAGGCCAAGCGGGGATTTTTGAATTCTCAGGAGAAGACGGGTCCAACAAAAAATCGGACAGGACTCTTGCTCAATTCTTAGCAGATCTTCCTCAAGCTAACGGCCTGCAGCGCGTATATGTTGTTAGCGATGACGAGGATCATTTTAAGCAGATGCAGAATTGGGCGCTAAAACACAAAGCGCTGACAGTTTGCTTCCTACCCACTCCCGATTTTCTACCTAACGTAATAGCAGAGCGACGCATGCATTTTGACGCTAAGCTGTTTAAAATAAGCGAAAATCGCAACATTTTTTGGCGGGGTTATGTTGAAAGGATTGCTGAGGGCGATACATCGCCCGTGATTGCCTACAATGATGATAACGAAATAGAGGAATCGAATTTACGAACGCAATTATATGAGACACCCCTCGACGAAGCGCTGAAGGATAACTTCAGCAAGGCATTTATTGTAGGGTACCCAGGGCTAAGCCAAGAAAATGCTCATGAGAATTCAAGCCGTTTCTATCGAAGAGCATTAAATGAACATCAGGCGGCAGTGCAAAAAGGCGATCAAGAGTTAGCATACTTGCGTGCTCGTGAGGCATTCTTTTATGCGTGGTCTTCTAAAAATAAAGAAGAGCAGTATGTAGCTTCAAATACTGCATATGAGGCCGCAGTCTCCGCCTCTAAAAAAGACGACCTTGTCTACTTTCTGAATATGCAGCGACATTTCTCCATAGAACTAAATAAGGGACAGTCCTCATTACGGGAAATTGAAGCCGCTGAAATTCAAGAGAAAAGCGGCAGGCTAGACGAGGCCGAGGCTATTATTCAGAAAATTCTCACATCACGAGAGATCAAAACTCTGAAGCCTCAGTATTTGGGTCGCCTCTACGATCTTGCCGGAAATATTAAGGTTAAAAAGCGCAAATTTACAGATGCAATTCAATTTTTTGATTCCGCAAAGAAGCACTTTGAAGCATCCCGTGACTTTGGATCGGCTGCACGGACCGAGCTGAATATCGCCCAAGTGAATGCCTACGATTTGGTTAACTTTCAGCAAGCCAGAAAGCATTTAGCATCAGCCGATGAGCTTAGTTTTCAAGCATCTGACCCGTTGGTGCGCTTTGAGGTGAAGATTTTTTCTGCAAAGCTACTTATCCAGTCGCACGAAGAGTCTCAGGCACAGAACATACTTGAAAAGCTAATTAACGATGATAGTTCACGACTTTCAGCCTCTGAATTGGCAGAAATTCATATCACAATTGCGGAGGCGCTTTATTGGCAAAGTCGCTTGTCGGATGCCCAAAAACATCTGACCGAGGCCGTGAAGCAAATAGCGAGAAGCAAAGATCGACCGACACAGGAAATATTTAAACTTAGAATTAATAATCAGAGAGCTATGATATTAGCTGCATCCGGAAAGAAAGAGGAATCCATCAGCCTTTTCAATGCCACTATTCTTCAAGCCGTTGAGGCAAAATTCAAGCCGCAAGAGAGGGACCTGCGCCATAATCTTGCTCATTGGTATCGTCAATGGAAGGAATACGCTAAATCAGTGCCTTTATTTGATTCTGCGATCAAGATAAATAATGAACTGTCTTCAACTGAGCCAAAGTTATTGCCTTTTTCACTGACAGAGTCCGCAAACATGGCGCTTACCATTGCTCTAGGGGGCAAGACTGACGAAGCTCTCCGTCAGCTCGAGCAGATAAGCACTAACCCTACTTTCGAAACCGTGACATATGCGACGATCTTTGTAAAACTCGTGGAATCCGATATCCGTTTTTTACAGAAGGATCTCGATGGCGCGGAGAAATTACTCCAGTTAGCTAGTGCGGAGTCAAAGAAACACGACATCCGAAATTTTCTATGGAGATCCCAGTATGGACTTGGACGAGTCTTTCTCACACAAGGTCGAACAGACGAGGCCATAAGTCGATTTAAAAATGCTCTCGAATACGTTTTAAAAATTCCAGCAGGAGTTCAACGAGCTGAATTTAGCTCCGACTCAATCTCTCAAGCATCACCGGAGTCGCTTTACGAATTTTATATTTCAGCGCTGTCTCGGTCCGGATTGGACCAAGCTGCCCTGAATACTTCGATGGCATTTGAAGCAAGCGGCAGCAAAGAGGAATTAGGAACACCTGATCTACCCAGTCAAAATTATGCAGAGATCCTATTAGGCTCAAGTAGAAATGATGCGTTGGCGGTTAGCTACTTCATAGGGAAATCTGAGACATTTATATTTATTGCTACGAATGGTCAGATTAAAAGTCGCATATTGAATTTTAACAAGCAGAAGCTCAGCACGTTACTTCTCAATTATTCATCTACAGATACCGCGACATCTGAAAAAGCCCGAGACGAATTAAGCGAGGAATTGCTATCACCAATAGATAAGTATATGACGTCCAAAAACATTCTCAATTTGATTAGCACCAAACAAATTGCGGCTGTACCGTTTGCCGGCCTTAATCTTCGCGGCAAGGACTTGATCGATACCGTCGCATTTTCAATTAAACCCTTAAATTCGTCGCCTTCGTCCGGCACAGACACCCCCAATAGCGGACGTTATATGAAGGTTCTTGGGGTTCTTATGCCGCAAGATAAGGCGTCATTTCTAAACAAGGAGCGCGTCATCCTGCCGCGATTTTTCCCAGACGCCCTGATTTTGTCCGACGAGAATCTAGGGTTAGAAAAAGTTAAAACTAGTCTTGCAGGAAAAGAGCTTTTACATATATCAGGGCGATATCAGGAACAATCCGGTGAACTACGACGATCAAAATTATTTTTTTCTAGGAAAAACCAAAAATCTGGCTTTTTCGACATACAGACGATAGCGAACAGTAGAAATACGACCAACGGAGTTTTCATAGCTCAGCCATCTAAAGATGGCGTATTAGCATCTGCGTTTCTAGCAAGTGGGGCATCTTGGGTCATTGCCAACAACGCACCTCAATATGATAATGATACTCTATTTCTCACGAAGAGTTTCTACAACGCCTTCCAAAAAAGCGGTGACCCATGCTCTGCGCTACGACTTGCCCAGCTTAAAACTAAGCAATTCATTCCAAGCTCCAGAGCTTGGAGCTATTTTAAATTATTTGGTACTTGCAGCGGTAAAACTGCGCAAACAGAGGGACCTTAATCTGACCCTAGCAAGCTACGAACACCCTATGATTCGTAACCAAATTCGATAAGGACCTTCCGGTCTGGTTTGTTGTCAATGTCAACCGTTGTCGGACCCTCATAACGGACAAGTGTCGGTATTTTGTTTCGCTCTTCATAGTAGAACAACATTGCTGGCGCTAGCTGCCGGAAGGCCCAGTTATCTGGCTCAAGAGATATGATGCTAATGGATTTCTGAGCGTCAGACTTTCGAACAACCCTAAACATGTACTGGTCTCTTTTCATTGGGACGTAAAGTGGAAATGACTGATGCTGATCTTTAATTAGTTTGTCCCAAGCACGCACGATCAAGTGATGTAATGTTTTACCGAATACAGTGTCAGGCTGCCATTTAAACGCCACCGTTAGCTCTGGCTTCGTGGAAGAGTCTCGGTAGTCTAATTTTTCTGCAAAAGAATCTACGCTAGCGCCGCTAAGGGATACGAATTCTCCGGTTCTGAAGTTTTGAAACTTATAATATCGGGGACGTAAGGAGTTAAGTTCAAACGAACATGTTTCCTCTTGAATTAATTTTTTTTGGGCGTCACCTGCCAGCCAATAAGTCGTCTTTTTTGTCATAAACCCATTCTCTGACAATATTTCCTCACGACCTTCACTAATTGGCTGTTTTGAGACTGCATCTTTGACGACAAAGTTTATCCCCTTGTAGGGTAGTTCCATCACGGCAGAAAATGACCCTGCCGCGAGCACACTATCTGTCAATACAATCAGCGAGATAACTAGAACTGCATGAGAAAACTTGCATATGAGTCTCATTTTTTTGATAACCTCGTAAATTCGTTTAAATTTGATAGGCCAATTAAGAGTGTCTCAGCTATAATTCCTGCAAAACATCAGGTGAATTCTAATATGGCTAAAAAAAGAAAAAATAACTCGGATCAACCGATCCTTTCAAGTTTGGTGACCTCATCATTTGCCAGGTCGTCAAAGCTTATTTCACTTACATTTAAGGCAAGTGCGGATGCAGCTATTCTTTCTGTTAAAAGCTTTTTAGATTCTAACAGAAAAACGGAGCTATCCCATCGATTTTTGATGGATCAGGCCACCCGTCTAGCCACCGAACTTGGTAAACTTAAGGGGTCTCTTCAGAAGGCCGGTCAATTGTTCAGTATATACGGCGAGCATTTTCTGCCGCCTGAGGTTTGTGAGATTTTAAAATCCCTGCAGAAAGATTCACCACCAGTCAGTCTTGACGTCATGATGAACTCAGCCAAGCGTTCTCTTGGCGCCGAAAGATTTCAGCAACTTCAGATAGATCCGATACCGTTGGGAGCTGCATCAATTGGTCAGGTTTATAGGGTAAAGATAACAGGTGACTCTGATGATTGGTGCCTGAAGGTGCAGTATCCTGGCGTCGATAAGTCTATCGACAGTGACCTAGATATTTTGTACCGCATCTTCGCAGTCTTAAAATTCATCCCTAAAGATATGAACCTAGATGGACTATTTGCCGAGATTCGGGCCATGCTTCATCGAGAGGTTGACTACACAAAAGAAGCGGACACTACAAATCAATTCAGGCAGTGGCTTGCTCCTGACGATCGTTATATCGTTCCTGTAGTAAATGGGAGCTATTCGACAAAACGCGTCATCATTACCTCGTTTCAAGCGGGTCATGACATTGATAGCAAAGAGGTGATGGGGTTACCTCAGGACCAAAGAAATCTGCTGGGCGAAGCTATACTTGAGCTTTTCTTCAAGGAGTTCTTTGAGTTTCGTACTGTACAGACAGATCCGCATTTTGGAAACTACCGGATTCGCATCAATTCTGGGTCGAAAAATCAGTGGGTTCTCTTAGATTTTGGCGCCGTCAGATCATTTCCTCTTTCGTTTGTTAAAGACTACCAATCTATCGTCCAGGCCGTTATTTTCAAAAAAGATCCTCAACAACTGTTCCACGCCTTAAAATCCCTGAAAATCATGACCGATGATGACACGGAAGAAGATATCTCTGCTTTCTATGAAATATCAAAACTGATTGCAGAGCCATTTCTTAATTCTGATCCCTACTGCTGGGGACGGACAAATCTCGCCCAGCGAGCG
>CAMDGW010000054.1 GCA_945897695.1 Pseudobacteriovorax antillogorgiicola
AGGCGGAATCTATGCGCTCGCTGCTACATATGCGGTTAAAGCTATCCCACTTTTCACAATATTTTATCGAAGCACAATGTGGCTGCACGTTACATGTCGCGCGGTACAGACATGCTCCAAATCCGTCCTGAATCTGGCAGGATTCTGTACATGAGGGTGATCCACTGTAGGCGTCGAATGCTAAATACTGACGAACCACTTTTTCATCACCACAACGGTCGTTAAAAGAGTCCCAGCGTAGGCACTCCTTATAAGTGACCATATTATCCATGATTTGACAGGTTGTGCGGTAATCACAATGATTGTCAAATGAGTCCCAGCGTTGACATTGCTCACTGCAAATCATGCGTGTGGCTTTGATGGTGTCAGGTTGCTTTAACTCAGCATAGGATGTTGTAGCGTTAAGAATCAATGCGGTCAGTAACATAAATCTCATAGCGTGAAGTCCCTCCTTTTAAGTTTTTGGTGTTAATGCACTAATGGCGGCATTTCGAAATTCAAGTAGTTCTGGTAACGTGCGCAGGATAGCTTTTGACACGAGTGGTGAGTATTCTTTCTCGTGACTAATCATTTCTTGTACCGTCAAATTATCATAGCGAAAACAGTATGGAGGGTGTCCATCCACATATTCGTCCGTGATGCGAGGGGCTTTCCACGCCTTTTTTTTCATGTTTTGAAGGCATAGATCAAACTTTTTATCCGCTTCCATCATAGTTTCGATAAATGTGGTGAAATGCCGTGCTGACAGTCCTGCCCGCAGATAAAATTCAAACCCAACCTCGTCGGCTTGTTGTTCCATCCATTGCAACCACGGAGGATATTGATTTGGATCATCTTTGGCATCTAAGTGGAGCCCGCAAGTGTTGTCCATGGAAGGCCTTAGTTTCTTTTCCACGTAGTTAAATATGGATTCAAAGATTTTGCGATCCTGACATATGTTTTCCGGATGACAGTTGGCCGGATCAGGTTTAGAAAATGTCTTGAAGTCGGGAATGCTTGCTACGAGCTGTTCGAAATTAAGAATAATTTCATCGAGTAATCGCCATGTGTTGACGGGCTCAGATTGTGGGTTTTTGATGGCGGAGGCGTATTTCTCATCCATTTTCATGAAGGCCTTGGCGGATTCCTGGTAGCTTCCTTTGTCTATCTGACCAAGTAAGGGAACAATTCGCTCCCATATGGCGTGGTCCGTAAAAAGGACTGACACGTTCTCCATAAATCCTGAACGTATCGCGTCATCGATAATGGCGGTTCTAGATTCTTTGATCTTGACCTGCCAAGCCTTCTGGGCAGTTTGCCTGCGGGCAAGTTCAACCAAATCGATATCTTTGGGAAGGTCGGCAGAAACGGGTTCTCTCAGACGGTGCTGCATCGTGACATGGGCGAGTTCGTGAGAGATAACTGCAGCAAGTGCGTCGTCTGTGTTCGGTGACATACGAATCATGTCAGCACGGACTGTCACAAGACCGGTGGCTGGATCAGCATTGGCATTGAGTCCTGACGCTTCTGATACTGCGAAACAAAATGTCTCAGGTGCGTAGTCGCCAGTAAAAGTCTCTGGGTTACGGAGCATGATCCACTTGGATAGTTCTTTGACGTAGATGACAGCTTCGGGATTTTCAACGCCGTCTTTACAGGGTTGCCGTTTCACTGCGGGTGGAACCGACGTGCGGCCATAAACATGCTTTGGGGCCGCGGGTGAGGTACGGATTCTGCATGCTGGCACAAGTAGCAAAGCCAATATACTCAGGCTAAGTGTTCCAGTGCTTAAAGTCATAGATGAGTCGTCCCTTGAGATTTAAGAGATGGTATCAGGGACCTGTTTACATTGCACGAATAAATCGCTTGAGAGCCTGAGCTTTCTTTTGTGTGGACTGAGATATTTTGGAAATGATTTTAGATGCTTTTACCGAATCGACGAGTTCTGTGGTCCCAGTCAAGGTCGGTGGGTTCATGCTCCCATGGATGGGTTTCACAAGGGAGTCACCCAGATTCAATTTTTCTGCCGTTTGGGGGAGTATGAGGCCGATTCTGGCTAGTCTTTTCAAGGAACTGACGTCCAGCCCCCGCAATAAATCTTCAGTGTTTTTGTCTTTTTGACCGTACAGGGACTTTAAAAATCCTCGCCATATGACAAGCTTTGCACCAATCGGCAAATGTCGGGTCTCAATGAATTGACTGAGTTGACTTGCTGGCATCGTCATTCTTAGTCGCAATGGAATGTTTGCCCGGTTTGCCTTTTGGGATGCGGCTTCTTCCCGTGGGATCAAACTGTCGTCCCGGGTCAGCCAAATCTCAATATTATTTTCGTAACGTAAATCATCAGCTCTCTCAGAAAGCTGGGCAACAGTGGGGCACGTCCACAGCGTATTTTCCAGGTCATCAAGTTCGGCATAGCGGTCGTACAGAGAAACCGGTCTTAAACCCGCTTTGTTGAATGCGGAAAACCATTGATGAATATCCGCACGCGACTCCCAGGGGTGAAGAAATGTATCAGCAAAGCGAGTGTTGTTTTCAAGAGATGCTTGCCCCATTTGTCGGAGTCTTTCGCTAAGGCGGGGTGAAAGCTTTGCGAGGTCCTGTAAAATTTGTCTGGCAGTTTGTACGTCAGTGTCCGAATTGAACTTTAGATTTAGCAGAAAAAATGCTCGGTTGATGTCCCAGATCCAGTCTCGAGCGCGTGCGTTATAAACCATAAGTCGCAAAATCCCTTTGGTAGCCATTCGACTACGGATCATTGACAGAGTCTTTTGAAATGATGAAATATGATGCAATACGCCATAAGCCTCAACGTGATCATATAATGGATCTCGGCGATGACTGGCAGTTTCAAGGAATTCGTTAATGTCCATGTGCTGATAGGAAATCTGCCTGCCTAGCAGCGCTGTTCTAAAATGTGCCCGCCGTAGGCTTCGTTTGCTTAAGTCCACACAGGTGACTTTGGTGGCAGAAGGCTCCCATTGCCTGATGATATATGGCAGAATTTCGCCTGAACCGATGCTTAGAAAATGGGCCGGTTGTGTCGTGTCGACCGCGTGTCTGAATATGACATGACGAGCAAAAACGGAGCTCCCCAAATAGCCATCCTGCCACCTTGGTTTAGCTAGCAGAGGATAATGCGGGTAGGGGTGCCGCTCATAAAGTTGCTGAACTTGTAGAGTCGCGTCGCTCATGGCAAGAAGTTTACAACAATTTTTAATTTGGGGACACATAACTGATTGCATATTGATGAAACTGCTATTTCAATAGCCAATCAGGTATGTATCCCCAATTTGTGAGGCCTAATGGTATCATCAAAGCAACAACAAAAATCCTATGATCCAGATCGCGCAGCTTGGCTCGCTAGCGAAATCATGCGCCATAAAAGGCTCTATTATGCGGGACGTCCCGAGATTTCCGATATTGATTACGATAAGCTTGAAGATGAATTAAAGCTTTTAGCACCAAATCATCCAGTTCTTGGCATCGTCGGTGCCGTTAATATCGAGTCAGCGAACTCCAAAGTCACCCACGACCTCCCCATGCTGTCGCTTGATAAGACCTACGACGTGAAAGATTTACTTAAATGGGCTTCCGGCCATGAGGTGATGGGGACTTTAAAAGTAGACGGAACCAGTATGTCGCTCGTCTACCGCGAAGGTCGATTCTCACTCGCCAAGACCCGGGGGGATGGCAGACAAGGCGAAGACGTCACTGCAAAGCTGAAATGGGTCGCCGACGCTATTCCGCAAATTGATGTTGTTGAAAGCTTTGAGGTTCGCGGAGAACTCTACTGCAGCGAGTCAAATTTTCTTAGTCTTGCTGAGGAAATGCAATCGCTCGGGCTTGAGCGACCTTCAAGTCCACGTAATATCGTAGCAGGAATTTTAGGTCGTAAGGTTCACGGGGAACTCGCGAGATATTTCAATTTCTTTGCCTTTGATGTGATTGGTCTCAATAGTTTTAAGAGCGAGATGGAAAAAATTGCTTGGTTGGATAAAAATGGCTTTAGGTTGCCCGAACCAAGGCTTCTTAAAAAACCATCAGACCTTGAAGCCTACTTGGATCACGTGAAGCAAAAAATGGAAGAGGATGAAATAGGCTGTGACGGTGCAGTGTTTAGTTATAACGACTTGGCGACTCATGAGGAGCTTGGAGCCACAGCTCACCATCCGCGCTATAAACTAAGCTTCAAATGGCAGGGTGAAACAGCGCGGTCAAAGATCTCTAAAATTGAGTGGGCTACGTCGCGGCTAGGAATTGTGACGCCAGTTGCTGTGATTGAGCCCGTGGAACTAAGCGGGGCCAAGATTACCAACATCACGCTTCATAATGCCGCTCATGTGCGAGCCTATAACTTGAAATCTGGTGACTTTATCGAGCTCGTTCGCTCGGGCGAAGTGATCCCAAAGTTTCTAAGTGTCGTCACTTCTGCGGTCGGGCACTGTGACATCCCAGCAACATGTCCAAGTTGTAGATCCACTTTGATTTCAGATGACGTGCGCATCAAGTGCATGAATCATCATGGATGCCCGGCGCAGCAGGCCGGCGTGATCCTTAATTGGATTCGGGCCGTCAACGTCGAAGACTTGAGTGAAAAACGGCTACAGCAGATGATTGACGCTGGCCTCGTTTCTTCCATTCCAGATCTTTATAAGCTTTCCATGGAAGATCTGCTCACGCTTCCGGCGACAAAAGAAAAAATGGCTAAAAAGCTTTTTGAAAATATTCAGTCCTCTAAGACAGCGCCCTTGGCTATGTTTTTGAATGGTCTTGGCATCGAGGGTGCAGGACAAACCACTTGGGAAAAGCTATTAGAGGTTTTCCACAGTCTTGAGAAGATCCGCAAAACAGCGGTCGAAGATATCATTGCTATCGATGGCTTTGCCGAAAAATCTGCTCAGCAGATTATCGAAGGACTTACGCGTCAGTCGAAGTTAATCGATCAGCTTCTTGTCGTAGGCCTAACTCCAGAAGCACCCATCAGTCACTCTGATGGTCCGCGCCCTCTGGATGGCATGTCATTTGTGATTACGGGAGCACTCAGTCGTCCGCGTAAAGAAATCGAAGATCTCATCAAAAAAGCAGGTGGCCGCATGGTGTCATCTGTTTCCAAAGCAACATCAGTACTCGTCACAAACGAGACGGACTCTGCGTCCAGCAAGATGATCAAAGCCAAAGAGCTTGGCATCAAGATCTGGAGTGAGGCCGAGTTGATGAATCAAGTCTAAAGTCAGATTTTCACGGACTGGTTGGAAACTAAGTCATCCGATTGAGGGGGGGATTCTACAAATGTTAACTCTGTTAAACATAGTGGACTCCTGACAACGGATAACATGGCCTTGGCCTGAAAGTTGCGCTTAAAAAAAACGGACCGACCGAGTTCAAAAGTTTTTTCGAGTATTTTGTAAATAAAAAATGGCGCACCCAGAAGGATTCGAACCTCCGACCACTTGGTTCGAAGCCAAGTACTCTATCCAGCTGAGCTATGGGTGCTTAGTGGCAGTGAATGCAAGATAATGATCATTGGCCTTGGACGCAATAGAGAAACTTTCGCCTATTTTTATAGCAGATTTTGGCCCGGACCTCGTCGGCTTGCTTCGCACGGCTTACTATGATTAAAATACACTAGATAGAAATAACTAGTATTTTTGCTCATTTGAATCGGGGGATTCTGTCACTATGACGAATCGAGAACCATGCACGCTAGCCATGTTTGTAGGACAAACGGTGCGCCGTCTGCGTCTGGAAGCAAAAATGTCTCAGCAAGAGCTTGCAGCTAAGTGTCAGCTGGACCGCAGCTACATAACCTTGATTGAACAGGGCAAAAAAAATCCGACTCTAAATATCATCGAAAAGATTGGAAGCCAGGTTACGGAAAGTTCTGCTCACTTTCTCGCGTCAGTGGCGTATGATACCCAGAAGCAATGCGGGTTGATGTGCGCAAATGGAGAGTGCCCGCTGGGTGGGCGAGTCGATTTCAGTGTAAGCTGTCCGACTCGAAATCTTTCCACCAACATCGGTCTACTCTTTAATGCAGATGCAGTGACTCAGTTGAAAAGAGTGACGCCATCTGCCTAGAACAGGTGGTGAATCATGACGAAGAATTGTTTCAATGCCGGCACCCTTAGAAAAGTGGTGGTTTTTTTAATTCTTGCCACAGTCCCGTTCCTAAACGCTAGGCGAGCCCAAGCGGAACTTGCTAGTACCATGATTTTGGCTGGGCAAGAGTTGGACGTGGTGGTTGACGAAAAATTAGTTATGGTTTCTGCAAGCGGCGAGAAGATGTCGCCCATCAGGTTTTCAATGGAAGGGCATCCTCGCGGAGGGGGCTATCTAACGTCCTCTGTCATTGTCAGTGCGAGTGATGTCCGTGAATTGAAAATCGAGGATTTTCAGAGACTAAAAAGAATTCCATTCACAGATGCCTATATCTTGCGAACTAACTCCCCAGTGTCAGCCTTGGAGCTTGCCATGTCCTTGCAGGGGCAGAAATCCGTTCGCTACGCTCATCCTGATCTTGTACTGCCTTTGGACCTAAGAGATGCACCAAATCATGAGCCTTACTTTGGCGCCCAGTGGAATCTGTCCAATCAAGGGCAGCGAGGAGGTACGCCAGGGGTCGATATGGGCATTGGTTCCGCCTGGCAGGTGACAACAGGAAGCCCTGATACCATTGTGGGACTGCTTGATGTGGGCTTTGAACAAAACCATAAGGACATGGTCGGAGCTTGGTTTACCAATTCAGGGGAGATTCCAGGAAATAAAAAAGACGATGATGGAAATGGTCTCATCGATGACGTCAGTGGATGGAATTTCTCTACAAATTCAAACAAGCTAATTTACGGCGCAGGTCCTCAGCATGGCACTGCCACTGCTGGTATTATCGGTGCAAGGGTTAATGGCGTGGGTATCACTGGTGTGTGTCCCGACTGTAAAGTGTTGCCTGTGGTTGTAAGTGGGCGAGTGAGCGAAGACGCAAGCGCCCTAGGTTACGCTGTAGCTATGGGTGCTTCTGTTTTAAGTAACAGCTGGGGTTACGCTCTTGAGTCGCCACGTACAGACGTTGTCAGTGAGGCCCTCACGCGAGCTGCGCGCCAGGGTCGAAACGGCAAAGGTTTGCCCATTTTGTTTGCGATGCGTAATTCTGCGGTCAACGACTGCAGGGACACTCTGCCAGATATTTCGTCACATCCTGATGTCATTGCCATCAGTTCTATCGACCATAATGATGTAAAAGTTCCAAATTCCGCTTTCGGTGCGTGCTTAGCTTTCTTGGGTCCCTCATCTGGTAGCACAGTTAATGGGATTCCAGCCACAGACCGCCCGGGGGAGGCTGGCTATAACAAAGACGGTCAAGGTAATTTTGAGGACTTAGATTTCCACAACGGGTTTTGGGGCACATCTGCAGCCACACCAAACGTAGCAGGCTTATTTGCGTTACTACTGACTCATGAACCAAATTTGACCCGCGAAGAGGCCTTGTCTCGCATGAAAGCATCTGCCATAAAAGCCAACCCAGCGGCAGCTCAGTATAACCCAAGTACCGGGCATAGCCTCCATTATGGATTCGGAAGAGCTCATGCGGGTCGTTTGTTTGAGCGCCAAAAATAAATAACGGGAATCAATCATGAAGAAGTATATGAAGTTTGAAGAGGCCATGGCGGAGCTGGAACAAGGATTGCCTCCGGCTGCAGAAGCAGGATTTTTGGGAGTTTCTGTCAATCCAGAAGATGCCAAGCTCGTGATGATTCCTGTGCACTGGGAGGCGACGACCTCCTATGGTGCAGGTACCTCTAAAGGACCGGATGTTATAATTCCCGCAAGTCATCAGCTAGATATGGAAGATGCGGCCTTTGGTAAGGCCTTTCGCGCTGGAATTACAGTTCTCCCCGAAGACCACCTTATCAGATCCCTGAATGAAAAAGCTAAAGACGCAGCTGAGCGAGTGATTGAAGCCTGTGAACTGCGTACCAAGGCTGATGATGATTTAAGGTTTGTAAATGAATGCAGCGTCAAAGTTAACGACTCCGTTTATCACACGGCTAAAGATTGGTTATCTAAAGGTAAGTTTGTCGCTGTACTTGGTGGTGATCACTCTAGTCCTCAAGGTCTCATTCGCGCGCTTTCCGAAACTGTGAAAGGCGGTTTTGGTGTTCTGCACTTTGATGCTCACCATGATCTTCGCCATGCCTATGAAGGATTTACCTTTAGCCATGCATCAATTTTTTATAACGTGATGACAAGTTACTCACAGGTGACAAAACTGACCCAGGTTGGCATTCGCGATTATAGTCGTGATGAACGTGCTTTTATGGAATCTCTTGGTGCCCGAGGATCTTGTTTTTATGGTCGTGACTTATTTAAAGCCAAGGCTGAGGGGAGAAACTTTAAGACAGTAGCCGCTGAGATTATCGCCTCGCTTCCCGACAATGTTTACGTGTCGTTTGATATCGATGGACTTGATCCATCGTATTGTCCATCGACCGGTACTCCTGTGCCGGGTGGGCTTTCCTACGATGAAGCTTGTTATATTCTCGAAACATTGGCTGCCAGTGGTCGGCGCGTTGTTGGTTTTGACCTGACAGAAGTTGCCCCTTCGGAAGAAGGTGGCGAATGGGATGCGAATGTTGGGGCGAGGATGCTTTACAAACTTTGTGGGTGTCTATTGCGTTCCCAAAAGCTTTGTTAGGCGGTTGGAATGAAATCGAGGGTTCGACTCGTTGGCCTTGTGATTGTTTTAAGCCTCGTTGGATTTTTAGTCTGGGCTTACTATCCGACCATCATAACTCCTGGGTCTCCGCTTGCTTTCAAAATCGAGGGCGTTCTTGATTCGAAATTAAACACAAGAGATGTGGGTGCTAGCATCAATCAATGTGCTGGTTCTGCGGTTCTTCCGGAAAATAAAATTTGGCGATCATCTGGATTTTTCTCAGGTTGGACCTGTGACCGCGTCGGTAATCCCGATGTGATTTATTCATTAAATTTTTCTGACAAAGAAAACCACCGCTACTATTGTCGAACTCCGGACGGCCTTAAGATTGGTCGTTATTTTCAGCACGAAGAATTAAGTGACCTAGAGTTTCTTTCTACATGGGATACCAAGAAAAATATGGTTCATGATGCCTGTCAGTTCATCATGAGCGCCTTGGCGGAGATTGAGTCAGGCAAACGGATCCTGGTTCATTGTGAGGCTGGTAGAGATCGTACCGGTGCGATCTCAGCTCTTTTGGCTGCATGGCAGCTAGAGGAGGGGGGGAGGCTTAGTGACCCTCAGATTCAGGCGATCGAGTGCGATTACCGAAAATCGGCCTCGCTCAGCTCCGATAAGTACGGACGGGTCGAGGGACTACTGAAACAAATTCGCGAGCGCGGTGGCGTACGTAACTTTATCGCCGAGCGGTGCAAGTAGGGTTAAAACGTGACTGTTATTCGGCCGGAGGAAAAAACTCCAGCTTCTCACCGATAGCATGACCTGCCGGAATCGGAACTCCCAATTCATCTACCTTGAAGACATCTTTTGGTAAGTTTAAAGACTGGCGTACCTTATCCATCGTTGCTGGGACAAATGGATAAAGCATGATCATAATATTTTTAAGCACGTAGAAGCATGTAAACAGAGCGTCGCGCCGTTGATCTTCGGGGAAACGATCGTCGTGGGGTTTGAATTGGGTGAACATGCTGTTAATTGAACGCGCGTAATTTTCAATGGCGTAGAGAAGTGTTGAATACTCTGCTTTTTCCATAGATTTGAGAAAGCGCTGAATCATTTTGGTCGATTCTTCTAGAACTTTCGGATTTAGAGTACCAGCCGGTATCTTGCCATCAAATTTTGAATGACAGGCCGAAAGAGGCTTTTCGAAGGCAGCGTTCATAGGGCCAGCAAGGAATTTGTTGCGTTCTGCTACCATTCCAAAATCAAGGTTCGATGATTTTTCAGGTAGGCTAAGCAGCGCCAAGAAGTAGCGCACTTGGTCAGCAGAAAGTCCTTTCTCAAGGATAAGTTGATCGGCCGTGTAAAAATTCCCCCGTGACTTACTCATTTTTTCGCCATCAACCATGAGGTGAAATACGCTGAAAACATCGGTCAAGGTGTAATCACCTTTCTCCGGAAGTTGCGTTGGAATTTTCTGTGTTCCCAGCCACATCGCGCCCTGCATAAGCGTATAAAAATAAACGTTGTCTTGACCCAGAAACTGATAAATTCTTGCTTCTGGATCTTTCCAGAATTGATCGGATAGCTCAGGGTCTCGTCCAGACTCTCGCAGTGCGACTTTAGAGAATGAAATCGGCGCAATGAGTGAATCGGGCCAAACATAAAAAGTTTTACCGGCCATTTCAGGGTCTAAATCCACTGGCATGGGAATGCCCCAAGATACATCTCGAGAAATCGAGCGATGAGCCCAACTATCAACGAGTTCAGTCTTGATGCCGCGTTCCTCTAAAATTAGCCTGGCAGTCGTCATGTCTGAAGTTGTATCAAACTGAGCCATGACTTTTTTGCCCGCAGCATATTTGCTTTTGTGTTTTGGTAGCTGATCCTTGATTTCTTTATAAAGAGCTTCATGGATATTGTCGAACCTTATGGCTGGAACCACTGTGTTTACGACTTCAAGATAGGCGCCGTTACGCCACGTTTTTTCCTTTGACAGGACCCATTTTCTTAGGGGGTCTATGACTTTCCACATATCAAGCCACCAGTGTACTGTATCGCGCAGCTCTGGTGCGGCATCACTAAGCGCACTCTTTGGTTCGCCGAGTTCAGTAGGATCATATTGGGCGCCGCAACGATCACATTCATCGCTATAGGCAGCTTCGTTGTCGCATTTTGTGTTCGGACATTTTCCGCGGACAAATCGATCCTGAAGGAAGCGATTCAGCTTTGGATCGAACCACTGCTTGGTAACCCGCTTTTCGAGCATGCCATTATGATAGATTTTGCGAATAAATCCCTGGCAAATTTCCTTGTGGATAGGGAAACAGTCATCTCGCGAAGTCCCAGAATAAGTGCTGACACTGATATTGTAACGATCCATGGTAGCCTTGTGCTTAGCATGGATTTCAGCAATAAATTCCTTTACGGGTTTGCCAGCTTGAATGGCAGCAACTTCACTTGCGCTGCCGTGATCATCGGATCCAGTCACAAAAAGTACATTGGCATCTCCAATAAGCATGCGGAGCCAACGTGCACAAATATCAGCGGGTATATGGCACCCTGCAATATGGCCCAGATGGACTGGACCATTGGCGTAAACCATGCCGGCGGTGACTACCGCTTTTTTGGGGCGAAACACATTTTTCTTCAGTGTTTCGATGTCAGGAGCTTGATAGGGAGTGTTTGGCTTCATGTCACCTTACCATTTAACGTCAGTTTTGCCTTCAATGACCTCGCGAAAGCATTGCCCTTTATCCTGTGTGCAGACAAAAGCAGTTAGCTTGTAGGCAACTTGCGACGATTGAGTCTTCGGCTTGATTTTGCCTGATTGGATGAATGCTGCGTCAGATTCTTTCCACTCGCCTCGCTTCATCTCGGTCTTATCAAATTTGACAGATCCACCGTCTTTGATCTCTAGCTTCCAGGGGCCTTCAGAATTGATTTTAAGGCCATCGGATGGAAGAGTTTTAAACGTAAATTCGGCCTTGTCCCCATCAAGTTTCTTTGCGGAGACCTCTACCTTTGCCTTGCCTGCGGCAAAAACATTTGAAGTCATCGCAAAGGTTGCCAATGCGGCAGTGATCATTTGGAAGGTTTTCATGTGTTTGTCTTTCTTTTGCTCTTACGTTTTTTTACGTTATACCCCGGGGTTTTCCGCTCAATGCGCATGACTGCAGGGTGTGATTCTATCTTTTGCATAATTAATTGCAACTGAGTCGCATCACGAACCATAACTTCAAAGTCGAGATAGCCCATGGCATCCTTGCCCACCTGAACCTGGGCTTTTTGTATGTTGGCGCCAATACTACTAATGATTGTCGTGATATCCGCAAGAATCCCTGGCTTATCGATCGTGACAATTCGTAGATGGGTCATGAAGTCAGCAGCAGCATCGGCCGAGGCTAGACGGCCCCAATTAGCCTCAACCCTGCGAGCTGGATCCATGTCGCGTGCGCGCGGACAGTCATATCGGTGGATTGTCACTCCTCGACCGCGTGTCACAAACCCAACGATTTCTTCACCTGGTATCGGGTTACAGCATCGAGCCATGGCGACCAACAAATTATCTAATCCTGAAACAATAATGCCTTTGCCGCGACCAGTCTTTTTGCTAGTTGATCCCCCCGAAGTCTTCTCCTCGGCGGTATCTTTTGCTTGTTGCTCGGCCTCAGCTTCTGCCAAAGTCCTACTAGTTTTTTGGGGGTATGCTCGGACCAGTAGATCTTCTGGATTTAATTTGCCGTAGCCAATGGCAATCAGCATGTCATCGACATTGGCTTCACGAGAGGCTTTTACTAATGTGGCAATTTCTCCAGATTTCTCCATTTTATCTACGTCAAGATGGCGTCCGGATAGTTCCTGCTGGAGGATGTCGCGACCGAGAAGTTTGCTCTTCTCCCGCTGCTCGCCACGAAGATAAGCGCGGATCCGGTTTTTTGCCCGCGATGTCGTGACAAAGGATAGCCAGTCTTTATTTGGTCGCTGTTTTCCCGACGTGATGATTTCGATTATGTCGCCGCTTTTTAGTTCCTTTTTGATTGGAACCATTCGGCCATTTACTTTTGCCCCAACAGTTGATTGACCAACTGCTGAGTGAACTGCAAATGCGAAGTCAAGTGCGGTTGCCTTTATGGGTAGCTGAATGACGTCACCTTTTGGGGTAAAGACGAAAATCTCTTCATCAAAAAGGTCGACTTTGACTGCTTCAAGGAACTCGTCAGGATCTTTAAGTTCCTTTTGCCACTCAACGATCTGATTGAGCCATGCCATCTTTTGAGAATCTGGTGTGGGCTTATGAGACGTTGATCCACGCTCTTTATA
>CAMDGW010000055.1 GCA_945897695.1 Pseudobacteriovorax antillogorgiicola
TCCAGTAAGTTTCACCTACATCGGACTCCGGTAAGTCAGCCACTGAAATTAATCAGGATTAATGAGCGGGAAAATAACTGCGTCCGTGGTATCCTATCAGGACATCGAAAGATTCTGAGGTTTAGACTTGAGCTCATTAAAATCACAAAAAGTCCTCGATGCTTTGGAGCAGATGCCTGAGCTCAACCAGTGGTTTTTGTCACAGACAAAACCTGTAACGATGGCAGACCCAACGAGCTTTCATGTTTGGAGCCTGATCCGCGCCATGCGAGCCGACGACCGCAATCGCTGCCGCATGTGGACGGAATCAGTTTTACTGCTACTCGAATCATGCACTTCAGTTGTTAACCACATTTTAGAAACAGACACACTCCTCAACGCACTAGGATATTCACTAACAGACATTTACACACCTCTGGCTGAGGCTGCAATTTTGAGCGGAGAGGGCTCGAGGTCCTTCTGCGTTCTTCAAAAATTAGCTGACCTTTCGGGTCTTGCGGCATTTAGATTTCTATCTGCCTGGACTGCCTTCAATGATGAAAAACCTAACGTATGCATTGCAGAGTGCGAGAAGGCCTCAGAACCTTTCGCTCCGATTCATACACTTCTAGGCCAGGCACTTTTGGAATCTGGGCACATCATGGAAGCCATTGACGCACTGAAAGTTGCCACAAAAGTTGCACCCTTGGACCCTTTGCCAAAAGTTCAGCTAATCAAAGCCTATCTCGTCGTAGGAGTGCCAGTTGAAGCCATGCGATTAGTCGACGAGTGCCGAAGAATCATCGGTACAAATATTGAAATCGAGTGCCTCGCTGCCATGGCAATTTCGGCGGGACAAGGACAGAAGCCAGAATTTGCAGAGCGAACGCTTCTACAATTCGGAAAGCATATTGAAGAAAACCCATTCGACTTTGAGGCATTTGCGCTAGCGATTGATGTGGCATCAAACCTTTCTAGGAAGGATTGGTGCCAAACATACTCAAAAAATCTTGATCTGAGGGATCATTGCGACATGGGGTCAGTCTTATCAAAGCTTCCGGGAATTCTTAAAAGAATGAATGATCTACGATGGTATGACGTGGCTCAAATCATAATCGACAAGACTTTGGTCGTCACTCAGTTACAGGGTACGGGTAGTAGTCTTACGCAGTAGCGCCAGCGGCGGCGGCGGCTGTTTTTCCGGAGCTACGACGGATGCCAAGGTCTTCAACCACTGCAAGAAGCTGATGGCGGTGTGACCAAACTGCTTTCATAAATGAAGCATGCAAACCGTGGCCAGACTTGTATGCGATAACACGCCCAACAAGCGGAGCGCCAAGAAGGCTTAAGTCACCAACACAGTCAAGAAGCTTATGTCTAACAAACTCATCGTTATAGCGTAGACCTTCAGGATTTAAAACTTCATCGTCCGAAACAACGACGGCGTTTTCTAAAGATCCACCGAGAGCAAGTCCTGCTTTACGCATCGCATTGACATCATTGACATGACAGAATGTGCGACTTCCGGCTAACCCGATAAAAGACTCGCGATCTAAATCAAAACCGTACGACTGACGGCCGATCGCCTTAGACTTAAAATCAATTTCCATCTCAAAACGCGTCACATCCGAAGGTTCAACTCGGATCCACTTATCACCCATTTGGAATTCAAATGCTTCACGAACAACAAAATAACGTCTGAGAGCATCCTGAGAAGAGATGCCCGCAGCAAGGATTCGATCAACAAAAGGAGCAGCACTGCCATCCATTACAGGAACTTCAGGACCGTCAATTTTAACAAGGGCGTTATCGATACCGAGGCCAGCAAACGCTGCCATTAGGTGCTCAATTGTCGAAATCTTTGCCTCGCCACTGGCGATGGTTGTGTTCAAATCAGTCGACTGGATATTGCTGACATGGGCCAACACAGAAGGCATGCCTGGAAGGTCGACGCGTTTAAAGAGGATGCCGCTGTTAATCCCTGCTGGAAGTATCTCAAGCCTGACAACCTTACCCGAGTGCAGGGCAACGCCACTGACTTCAATGCGGCGGGCTACGGTATGTTGTCTTTGAGAGGCCATTTTGTTCTTCCATTTTGGGAGCTTAACCGGATATCGGCTCGCTCTTACTCTGATAGCTGCAAAAAATGGGCCAACGGCAACACTGCCTGAAGATGATATAACATGCTGATTTTAATTAATTATTTTTTCCGTGTCTGGCTGGCTTGTGCAGGTGTCACCATGTGTACACAGGCCCTCTAGACCCGACCGTGGTGTAATCGACACGGACGTCCTTAAGCTCTGGGATCCCGCCCCAGCCATTGGGCAATCCGCCCGTCGCCCATGGCCCCCGCCAACTCCGAGGGCACTAGCGACTTACCGGGATACCCCCAAGCCAAGGTCACATAGAGATCGGCCATGGTCGTTGCATCGACCAGACCTGCAGCTAGAAGACGCTCACCCACTTTAACTGCAAACGCTTCAAAGTGACGGGATAATCGGGCTGAGCTGATTTCAAGACGACTCACCTGAGCTGACTTAGGAGACCGTTGCCGCAATTCTGCCATAGAGGACATTTTTTGACCGTCAAACGATTTCACACCAAGATCGTTAACCGCTGCAGCCAGCACATCAAGTTTCATAAAATTTCTTAGCAGACCGTCCCATTGGGGAACGTCGCCAGCAAATCCCCAACCAGCGCTCGCCAACAATTTACACTGTTCGACAACATCCGGATAAGCACCTGTTTCCGATAAGGCGACCATTTCCATGAGCAAAACAAACCGAAGGGCGACAGCTAGTGGGACTGAGTGCGCCCATGACACTTGGCGCAAAACTCCATTGGTTAGCATATCTGCAAGTTCTAGCGCATGACTGCTGGACGACTCAAGGGCATCTTCTAGTTGCGAGGTTGGCGATTTAATCGATTCACACCACCCCAGATTGGCCTGTCCAAAATTACCAGAGAGTCTATAGCGAGACAGAAGCCGAGTGGAACCAACACCAAATTCCATAAAATCACTTGCAGGGCATGCCAGCCAAAGTGATGATGTCGAAGCTATATCTCCAACAAACCAATCTAGTCGGCCCCTCCAAGAGGCAAGAACATCTTTTCTTGATGTGCCGACCTTCTGAAAACGACTCAAAATGGTCTCCAGATATTCGCGCAAATGATCTTCGGTAGCCGCCATTAAAACAAGATGAATTTTGCGCGAAAGCAACGTGTAAATGACCGACTGCGGGGGAATTCCTCGGGCCAAATCAATCACAAGAGTCCCAGCGCCCGTTGTCCACCAACGGTCTCTTGATCCAATTTCATAACGGGAAATCCGTCGTGATAGCCATGAACGATAATCTTCAAATAAAACGCGAGCCGCACATCCTGCGCGAATCTGACTCATCGCAAGAGCACGCGCGCCGATATTACGCTCTTTCAAAGCACTGAACGCAGTGTCGAGATGGCTCAACGCAATTTGTTTTCGACGAGGCGATAATGACGCTCGATCTTCAACGACTCCGAGCAAATCTGGCGTCTCGTCGAAAAGCTCCCGCCTTGTCGTCGAACGGAGATTATTGATGGTCTGAGATTTCTTGATCCAAGCGTAGAGTGATTCGATACCTCTTTGATCAGCCCACTGCTGACCTTGTAGGACAAGTGATATCAGCCCCCTTGAGTATGCATCCTTAGCATGGAGGATGGCATTTTTTCGGGCATCATCAAGAGTTTTGTAGGCATCAAATCGCCTTAAAGCTCCATTTGCAAGTGGAGGAAGAAGATCTATGTAAACCTCTGGAAATCCCACCTTTGCATAAGGATTTGCCCAAACGCGTCCGTGGCAAGCTAATGCTAGATCCCACCAGGAACCCAAACAGTCGTGACCTGAGATAAAAAACCATCTTGCTTTGGAAAGACATATACCAATCAATAGCAGGTGAACCCGCTGAAAATGAGCAACTAAATCTTCCCAGTATAATTTTGACGTAATGCCATCGAGCCAGTCACGGTGATAGTCATGGCAGTTGTCTGTTGCACGCAGCAGCACAATTGAAGTTGGGGATGCTGTTTCAAGTGCGGACTCCAATCGCGAAACAAAGTCCATGGATGCCGGGTCATAGAGTGAACCTGTCCAGTCAATTTCTATGGTGATCACATCTTTCATGAGATCAACCTGCCGTCTTTCCTGAGGACTTGAAGCCTGGACTGACTGTCTACAACATAAAGCATACTTCCATCTTTTGCGCGGGCAAGAAACGTCAGTAGATCCCGCACGGGATGCCATCCTAAAATAGCTCCCGGCACTTGAAGCTTCGGTAAGATATCTCTAATTGGCTGTTGCTGTTCAGCGATCCAAAGAGCGACGCCAAGTCCAGGCGCTGAGATCCAGATCTCAGGACAGTCTTTTGGCGCAGCTATGACGTTTAACACATCATCAGGCAATTTAGGGGCACCGCACCATGATTCAGGTTCGACAACATTCAGGCGGTGAAGACGCATATCAATCGCATGAGCCGAGCGCGCCATCGGCATATCTACGACCGCAGCAAACCAAGAAAGAGAGCGCACTTCCGCCAAAAGTCCACTGCGCATAGAACGATTCCGCCAATTTCGACTAATGGATGTCAATCCAGAAAGTCGACCAAGCTCATCTGTGACAAGAAATGATCCGTTTTTCTCTAGGGCATCGGCGTTACGGCTCCATTCCACCATCTGCTTGGAAAGAAAATCAGGAATCACCTGAGCATAATGAGCCCCAAAAATCGCCTGGGCACTGCTAAACCAAGTTGGCAGGGGCTGCGACCAAGAGCCCACAAAAAGAAACCTAGCTCCGTCTGCTACATCAGAAAAAAGCGCTAACGGATCAATTTGTTCCAATGTGCCCTGACTTTGAAGGTATGCCACCGCCATATTATCTTTTGCTTCAACATGGTCCGGAGACAAGCATATCCGCGGAGAAACCCCAACACGGTCACCCATCACGCGGGAACCGATGTTGATGCAGTCCAGCCACTTGGGCCAGTCAATGCGACGAGGAAGGTACTCTGCCGGCATAGCGACCAGATCTATGCGGCCAATATGCAAGGGAAGACAAAGCGCCTCAGCGGGCTGCATCTGCATGAGCCATTCCCTCGTCAAGCCGTTGGATACCAGCTTTCAGCTGCCCCACCAGATTTGGTGAACGAGTCTTCTCAGTAAGAACAACGAGCCAGTCGCGAACAGTCACCCAATTTTTAAGTTTGATTGCACAGCTGACAAGTCCCTCAATGGCCTCAAAAAATCGGTCATTTAGCTCTAGAGTTTTTTGATAGTTCTCATAAGCAAGCTGAGTCTGGTTAAGCTGTTCATAAATCGAACCAATTCTGAAATGCACAATCGAGCGAGTCTCCGCATCCTCAACCACTAGCAGCGCAGATCGTAGAACCCTCAGACACCCCTCAAGATCACCCAATCGATAATATGCTTCGTAGTGGATCGTTGACGTATCAAGAGTACTGCCGGCACAATATTCCTCGATGTAGCGGACAGCTTCCCGGTAGTCTCCTAATTGGTAAAGATACACAGCTGCTAGTTCCTGTGCGTATCTAAACACCTCTTGCTTGTGTTTGGCTGCCGCAAGCAATCTTTTCAGCACGTCAATAACGGCTGGCCAGTCTTGAGCCTGGGAGAAAAGACTTCTGAAGTAACGTAATGCCTTCGCATTTTCTGGCTGCATTTTGCGAAGGCGTTCATAAAACTGATGCAGTAGGTTTTCGTTGTGAGCTTTTTTCTCAAAGATGAAGCAAAGCCGTTCAATGGCAGCAATCTGATCTTCGCGCTTACTGAATACTTCCCATGCGACCGTCAGCAATTGACCCTCGGTCTTAAAATCTTCTGCCTCTAAAACCTTATCCAATACCTGGATGCGGAAATCGAGAAAAGACATCTTCTTAGACTGAATCAATTCACGACAATTCTGGGAGGCAGCCTTAATATCCTCGAGATAAGCTATTTTAACTCTAATCAAGCGTACATAATCATCTAATGACGCATCTGGCTTAGCCTTAATATGGGCACGGACGATCTCAAAATAGAGTGTCCAACACTCGTGGGCTTCTAGAGACTCCAGCACACGAGAATAGTCGGCAGAACCTGTAAAACTGGCACCAGCAGCAAGCCCTAGAGCCTGATCAATCGGCATCAAGTCGACTGAATTCGTCATGAAATGTCCTTAGTTTTTTAGACCGGTCAAAATTAGGGACGATGCCGTCTTGGAAATTTGACTGTAGTCAAAAACCTTACTGTCAAAAAGCCATTGCAAGCTGAGACCATCAATAACTGCGATGATAAATGACGCATAAGCACCTGCATCAACTTTTCGGAATGCGCCCTTGTCGACGCCGTCTTGGATAACTTTGGCGGCTGCTTCACGAAACTTTGCATAGTGCGCCGCAATAACCTTGCGAATCTCTTCTTTCTGATTAATTTGCGTCCAGAAATCCATGTTGACTTGGTAATATTCCTTAGTGTTTCGAACGATGTCGAAACAGACCTCGATAAATATCTCAAGTCGACGCCATGGATCAGAAATAGACCCCATTTCCTCGCCCAAAACACGCTCGATGTCTCCCGCCACCTTGTCCAGGACGCACATCATTAATTCATCTTTATTCAGAAAGTAGTAATGGATGATGCCCTTACTGACCCCTGCAGTGCGCGCAACATCCTGCATCGAAAAATTGTGGTAGCCGTGCTTAGTAATACACTCCACTGTGGCTCGTACAATCTGTTCTTTTCGCTCTGCTGCTACATCGTGCTTGGACATAATTCAAACGCCCCATTTTATCCATTAATCTCAGCAAGATGTTAACATCCCCTGGGGGGGACTTTCAACCTCAGGGAGTCCCTGATAGCATATTAGAATATCACTACCTAAATCGATGATTCCCGAGACCATCAGCGCGAGGTCAAAACCGTATGTATTTCCGTAAAACGTTGTTCGCTCTCACCTTGGCGGCATGCTTGCCCGCCGCCGAAAGCATTGCTTCCGAGCTAAAATGGACTCATTTCGGACTTCGGCCACTCGGTATGGGTAATGCCTATGTTGCAGTCGCTGACGACTATAATGCGCTTTTTTATAATCCCGCAGGACTTGCCCGTCTTGATGGTTGGGATATGGAAATCCTAAACCCAAGAATCGGAGTCTCGGCCACAACAGTCAAAACAATCAACGAGTTCACTGATCTTGCGTCTTCAAACTCAAGCGGCGTTGAATCGACATTGAGCGTCTTTGAAACAATGACAGGGAAACCTCAGTGGATCAATCTTGGGATGACGCCGCATCTTATTTTCCCAGGTTTTGGTTTTGGAGTGGGCCTGGATATCGGCGGCAGTATGGTTATTCACCGGAGCACAATTTCTGCTGATCTGGATGCCGGCGTAAACGCCATTGTCCCCATAGCATTCGCAAAAAACTTTCTAGAAGATCGACTTAGCCTTGGCGCAAGCATCAAAGGCGTTTACAGACAAGGGGTTGACCGAGAGTTTAGCCTTGCTGACATTACAGCATTTTCAAAAAGCAATTCCTCATCAAGCGGCAATCAACTTAAAGACTACTTCATCGGTGGCATGGGGTTTGGCGTTGATGTTGGCATGCTATTTACACCGGTCACCGTCGGTGAACCTACGTTTGGAATGAGTATCACCGACATCGGCGGGACCCCTTACAAGGAATTAAGCATGAATGGCATGAAGTTAGGCGCACCGAGGCCGCGAGAACCTTCGGTCAATACCGGCATCAGCTTTAAGCCAATAAAAACAGGGTCCTACTATGTATTGACCAGCATGGATGTTCACGCCATCAACCAGCCCATTCACTTCTCAAAAAAGGTCAATTTTGGAGCCGAGTGGGGGCTTTCAAAAGCTCTGAAAGTTCAAGCTGGACTCCATCAAGGAAGTCTTAGCGGTGGTTTACAGCTCGATCTTTGGCTCTTAGTTGTCCGCTTTGTAACCTATACCGAGCAGCTTGGAAGTGTTGCCGGAGAGAGTGCAGCCACTTCAGACCGAAGGTACATGGCACAATTTAAACTCATCATCTAAATCTAAGCCGACACGAAGGAAGTGTGATCATGCAAAAAGCGTTGATTGTGTATTTTTTGTTCAACCCACTGGTGAGTAGCCATTTGTTTGCCGCGGGCCTAGATGAACTTTCGAAAAAACCAGACCCTACCCCTGCGACCAAAGTCTTAGCTCCAGCAGCACCAAAACCTGCTGTTGAAAAAAACACGGCCCCCGTTCCAGCGAAAAGCGAGAAAAGAGCTGAGGATGCGGAGGAGACACAGGCTGAGCCGCCACCAGACGAGACCAAAGGGGAGACTGCTAAAGTGGACGCAAAGCCTGTCAAGAAAAGTGCGTCCAGCAAGACCTTGGAAAATAGACTTTCAGTTGGAACTTCATTAGGTTGGTCCATCATTAAGCCCTCCAAAGGCACTTGGATTGGTGTTGGCTCCAGTGACGCTTCTTTTCGCTGGCGCCTGTCACCAAAAGAGGATGCCCCCTTATACATTACAGGACGTTACGCGCCATTTGCTGGGGTGTGGTCGACGGGAAACCGGGACTATAACACCACACTTCACGGTTTATACGGTGGAGCCGAGTACCTGATGGCGTCTCGCCTCATGGGTGCCGTAAACCTAAAAGCCAATGTGGAACTAGGTTACATGTTGGTCTATGCTAAAGCTCAAGACAGCGCACCGGAGGCAAGTGAGGTCAAAAAGGGAACAGTCAACCTGGCCGCTGGCGCAGGGGCTGAATGGGGTCTTCTCTCAAACAAAGTCAAAATAGGCCCCTTTGTTAGACTTCATGTTGCTGGATTTTCGATTATTAACGTTGGTGGTTCTGCACAGTTTGTATTCTAAGAAAATACAAACTCTGGGAGAATCGCCCAGATTGGCAGATCATGACGCTTCGCAACAAATTTTTGATTTCCAAAACACTACTGCTCACCATAGTTGCCGTGAGTGCCTTGTCGTGCCAACGCGGCTCATCCAAAGGCACCCTTCAGGTGAACTTTATTGGGCGTGGTAGCTATGAGATCTATAAAATTGCTAGCGAGCAACCACTGCAGTTTGTTTCTGAAACAAGCACTCCATTCAATGACAAGGTTGCTCTTTCCCCAGGGAGCTACATGATCTTAGCTGACTGCAGCAGTGAGATCGTTAACATTTATCCTGGCTCTGAAATCGTCCTGACCGCACACGCTGTGAACTTTGTTCCGCTTCAGGCTCCCAGTGAAAAAGACAAATTTTCAATTCAGTGCACACGCTCTGAACGTACCCACACTCGTCAGAACCTTCAAAATCACTTCTCGTTGACAGTTCTTGCGGGAACCAGAGATTTGCTTGTTGGCATGATCCCGCTGCGCATTGACCTTCCGGCAGCTGAATCAAAAGAAAGTCGCGTGGTGAGTCACGTTCTGTCATCTATTTCGGTAGCCGCTTCCGGAAATGAGCCTTCTGATGGATTTTTCGTCTCCCCTGTTGGCGAAATTAACCCTTACACAGAAAGTCAAAGCCCAGGATCCAAACTATTTGTCCTTTCTGGTGCATACGATCTTCAGCTGAACGGAACTGAAATGACCGTCGAGCTGCGCGAGGGTGAAGCTAGAACTATTGAACCAGGATCACTGACTATTGAAACCAGCAAAAATATTGATCTCGCTCGTGCTGAAAAAGTCAGGGGAGCCCCCCTCTACGCTGAAATCAACGGCGAGCATTATATGAATCTCAATACAACCTACCCCGTCCTACCTGGCACCCTTGATGTGCGCATTGCATCTTCCCTTCGAGCTACGTCTTACGACATAGAAGAAGGCGAAAAATTGAAGATACACGCACGAAACGTCTTAGTAGATTTGGGCTGTGCTGAGAACGATTGGGCGTGTCTAGGTTCTCGGAAAATTCGTCTCTTTGAAAAAGATAAGAATTATCACTTTGCAGAATCCCAAAGCGATAGTCCCATACTTTTTCTGGAGAAGGACGTGACTCTAGGCATTGAGGGGTCTCGCAATATCAAATTGAATCTCGGGACGAGCGATGATCTTAAGGTGAAAGTTGGTTTCTTAGAAGTGACTCCTACGCCCTCTTTTAAGGCAGGAGTGCTCACCGACTTGATGCGCGTTGAGCCTAGTGGCGGCGGTCTTCACGGAGCAAGCCTTGATATGGTGCTTGATAAGCCGACGACCATGCCACTTGTTACAGGGTTCTACCACCTTGCTCAGTATACATTTACGACCTCCGACGGCGGGCGGAGAAAATCGACCCACGGTATTCACATCACACCCGGTCAAACCGTAAAGCTAAGTGTACAGTCCTACTTAAGTGAGAAAAAAATGGCCATCTTCTCAGGCGGTCAAGAAGACTCTTCTAAGCAATAAATCTTAATTTCTAAAAATTGGACCCACCGGCGTTGGAATAGCTCGAGCATCCATGCGAAGGCCATTAGCCTGGCCCCAACGTAGGGTTTCTCCCCCAAACGGCATCTCGACAGCCCCTCGCATGACATCGCCAACGTAGCCATGCATCCGATCCGGGTCCCAAAACCCTAAAGGGAAATAAGGCTCTGCGGGGCCAGCCCACATTGCCAAGGGGTTGAGCAGTATGCGCACCAAAGGAATAAAGTCTCCCGTGAGCGGACCTCCGATAAGCCTTTTTGGAACATGTAAGTAACGGCCCCAATGCCTAAAGAAAAGTTTTGTATCAATCCCAGCCACCTCAAGAAAGCTGACTCCATAAGCACTACAGCCAGCACCTTCACCAAAAAGAGGTCTATTGGGTAGTCCGTAATTTTGATCATAACCTCGCTGACGATACTCCATCTCGTAGGTTAAAAGTCGTTGGCATGTAGCTTTCGAAACATCAAACGCCATAAATGACAAACGGCCTGAACGAACCCCAGAATGAATGTCAAAGGTTGCTTCTGCCTCTGTATTAAGACGCCCGTCGAAGTTATGAAAAAGTATGCCAAGACCATATCCCTGGTCACGCAGAAGATCTTCCGAATTATCGGTAGCACTGGTCATCCCTGTCAAGACGTCGGCCTGTCCGGCTATCCCGAGGTTTGAACAATAGAGGCCCACAAACACGTGCCCGATTTCATGGGACTGACCTGAAGCGTGATTGCGGAGAACTGTTTTTAGCAATGTGTGTGGTGTGCGCCAATTTAGCCCATATGGTGATGGAACATTGTACAAAACAACCTGGTCAGCCAAGGCGCTCAAGGAAAACGTAAGTAACCACACCCAAAACACTACTGATATAAAATCACGACTACGGAAAATTTTTAAGTTCATGGTGGGTCTATCCTTTCGGTGTCTTTTGCTGTCCAGACGTGATCTGCTCGCCTGCCGTGATTTTTTAAAGCCTATTTGTTAAAAAAACAATAGATAGCAAAAAACATTTACTGTGATTTAATCCTTTAAGAATTTTACGGGCGTCACATTTAATTCTTCGGAGTCAAAAGATTCATGAAATCAAAAGCGATCATCCTTTTTTCAGGTTTTTTATCTATTTCAGTGCCCTCCCTACAACCAGCAAGTGCTAGCTCATTAGGTCACTACAGCACTGGAGTCATCCCAAAATCTTATGGCTCCTGTGATGCACTCAAAGCAAAGATTAGCAGTGCTTTTGTCAGTGCCACCGATGTTGATCTAGTTTCCACTGAGTGTAGCAGTAACTCTCATGGTTCAACAGTTACGTTAAATTACATCGACAACAGTAAGCCCGTTGAATTTAATACCACACGCGGAAGATCTGTAACTGATGATATCGCAGGACGTGGTTACATCAAGACTCTACAAGAATGCGAAAGCCGCAAAGCAAGCGTTGTTGAAAAATTCACAACAGCCACTGGTCTGCAGCCATTTCTTGTCTACTGCATGAAAGATGAGGCCGCCAACACAAGTACTCACCCTTGGCACGTAGCTATTGAGGCTGCGGGCGCTGGCGCGATGACCTATCAGTATATGGACCGCATGCTGTCAGAGGGCTTATCTACTGATCCAACGGCACTCACAGACGAGATCAAACAATACTTCACCTCAAGACCAGAAACTCTGCTCGTTGATGTCGTTTACCGCATGGATTCTCTAGGATTTGCGCGTATTGGACTTGCTGTATTTGCAAAAAAATATGTGAGTATTAACAAGTACGAGTTCTTGGCCACACGTCGCGAACAAGACTGCACGTTTGAAGCTGATGAACTTAAACAGGCCGCAATCCGTTCAGGGATGCCGGTTGTAGGGCATGGCTGTCAATTCCGCACTAGTGATCCGAGCAATACTTTTTTGATTACGGAAACACGCGCAAAACTTTCTTTCGATCGAAGTGGCATTTCGTTTGAAAATATGGAAGCCTGCAGATCAGCTCGCAGCAACGTTTTCGAGGATATGAAAGCAAAAATTGGAGACTCTGTTGTTGGCATCCAATGTAGCGATACATTTGATGGACCAACTGCTTATGTGATCTTTAAGCCAGAAGCGTAAACGTCATTTCGCCTTCGTTTTTATTCTGAATTTTAGTTTGACGAACCCACCTCGCTGGATGTCTACACATCAGCGAGGTTAATTTTTGTGCAAAATCCTTGTGCAACAACGGCTTCCTGGCTTTTTCAGCGTCAATCTTCTATCCACATCATTCCACAGGAGCATTTTTAGACCCTGTGGATAACTCATTTCTAAAATATTAGGTAAAGATGAAAAATTTGGATGTTTTTTCTAGTCGAGATCATAGCTTATCGACAAATGGCAAATTTAGGCCAACACAACA
>CAMDGW010000056.1 GCA_945897695.1 Pseudobacteriovorax antillogorgiicola
AGTTATTGGCGTCATCTCCTGAAGAGTGAGCGCTTCTGCAAATGCCGCAAACAAATTTGCTACCCTGAAGAAAAACGCGCCGCATCATAAAACTTCGAATCGGGACCGGCCTAGCCGCACTGGGTGGCTTTGCTGTCATAATTAACCCCTAGTCAATGGCTTGTACTTGATCCGATGAGGCTGGTCGGCTGCCATGCCAAGACGACGCTTACGGTCGACTTCATAGTCCTGATAGTTACCTTCAAACCAGATAACCTTAGAGTCACCTTCAAATGCTAGGATGTGAGTCGCAATGCGATCCAGGAACCAGCGGTCGTGACTGATGACACAGACGCAACCGGAGAAATTCAAAATAGCATCCTCCAGCGCTCGCAGGGTATCTACGTCAAGATCGTTTGTTGGCTCGTCAAGAAGCAGTAGGTTTCCCCCACGTTTGATGGACTTGGCAAGATTTAGTCTGTTGCGCTCCCCGCCCGATAACCAGCCTACTTTTTTATTTTGATCTGTGCCTTTGAATCCAAAGCTCGCAACATAGGCCCTAGATTGGATTTTTTGTCGCCCCCACTCGAAAACCTCTTCGCCTTCACTGAGATCGTCATAGACCGATTTTTCTCCGTCTAGGCTGTCACGAGACTGGTCGACATAGGCGGTTTTGACGGTGTCGCCGATTCTCACGTCGCCACCGTTTGGGTGTTCAACTCCAGCAATCATTTTGAAAAGAGTCGATTTTCCAGCGCCGTTAGGACCAATGATTCCGACAATAGCTCCTTTTGGAAAGTTGAAGCTCAGATTTTCAAACAGGAGCTTATCTCCGAAAGCCTTGGACACTGCCTTGGCCTCGACAACTAGGTCTCCGAGTCTCGGTGCAGGCGGCATTTTGATTTCATTAATAGTCTCGTAGGATTCCTCCTCCTGCGAAGCCATCTGTTCGTATGCTGCAAGGCGAGCTTTGCTTTTTGCTTGGCGTGCTTTTGCCGATTGGCGTACCCATTCCAATTCTTTTGCCAGTGCTTTGCGACGTGCCGACTCCTGTTTTTCCTCAACGGCAAGGCGCTTTTGCTTCTGATCAAGCCAGCTTGAGTAGTTTCCTTCCCAGGGAATTCCGGATCCACGGTCGAGTTCTAATATCCACCCAGCAACATTATCCAGGAAGTAACGATCGTGAGTCACTGCGACAACGGTCCCCGGATAATCGTGAAGGAATCGCTCCAGCCAAGCCACACTTTCTGCGTCCAAGTGGTTTGTGGGTTCGTCAAGAATCAGCATGTCAGGCTTTTCAAGTAATAGTCGGCACAAAGCAACGCGCCGCTTTTCGCCGCCTGATAGTACTTTTACGTTAGCATCTGGTGGTGGCAAACGAAGGGCATCCATCGCGATTTCAAGGTGGCGATCCAGTTCCCAAAGATTTTTGGCGTCAATTTCAGCCTGAACTTTCCCTTGCTCATCGATAACTTTGTTCATCTCATCATCGGAGAGTGGTTCGCAAAGTTTCATGGAAAGATCTTCAAACTTTTGCAGAAGTGCTTTTTGGTCGGCAACCGCCAATTCGACATTGCCAAGTACTGTTTTTGTAGGATCCAGTTCTGGCTCCTGGGGCAGGTATCCCACTTTTAGACCAGGGGCAGGAAATGCTTCGCCTTGGAAGTTTTTGTCCACACCAGCCATAATTTTCAGAAGGGTCGACTTACCCGATCCATTCAAACCAAGCACACCAATCTTGGCGCCGGGCAGGAAAGAGAGGTAAATACCTTTTAGAACTTCTTTGGTTCCGTAAACTTTTCGAAGGTTTACCATATTATATACATATTGGGTCACAGGCTAACTCCAGAAAAATGTGAGGCCGATAAATTCGTAAATGAATCTGAATTTTTAGCAGTTTACGGTCATTTTCACAATATGGATTCAAACATGTAGAGGTCAGATTCCAAGCCAGACACCAGTGGCCAAGACTAACGAATAACCACGGATCATTCCACTCGTGGAGTGCAGCCTCGGAGATTGATTTAAACTGTCTGTGGATGAGCGTTTGGTGACTTCGACCCGGGCCCTTGAATAGACTGGGATTGTCGCACTCAACTTCATGTAGGCGGACTCGACCCTGGTGACAAGTAATTCCGGCTCATTACCAGTGGGGCGTGCCGGCTTCGTCCAGCTCCAGCCCGCTCCAGGCATCAAATAGACAGTGCCAAAGCCAGCCTTGAAGTCTTGCTCAAGGTAGTAATTATCTCGATCTTCTGGATTTCCTGTGGTCTTTCTATTACCGCCTATGTTTCGACCGGAAAGGTCCATATAGCCGGCCGCTACGGTAAGGATAGGGGTGGATCCTGATCTGAGCTCAGTTCCGGGAAAAGCCGTTCCATATTCCACGTCTAGGCCAGAGCCGTAAAAATCTGCATCAAAAGCACCATTTCGCGCGGTGTCCCAGGGTCCAGCTAGAAAATGAAATCGGCCCAAAATCCAGGCATTTTGTCTTATCCTGCCGTAGCCAGCCGTAAAAGAAGCTCCAGTTCCTGCGAACTCAGATCCGTCCGGAGCTGTAAACTGGTTGTGAATGGTGGATGCATCAAAGGACCAAACGGTTGTTCTTGCTGGTCTCGTTTTTAAGAGTTCCTCGTGATCCAGTTGAGACCCAGCTCCCAGTGCGCAGGTTGAAATCGTATAAAGACGCACCGTCAGAAAAATCTTCATGACAAGCTTAATTTTTAGTTTCTGCTGCATGGCTGACCGTTTCTACTCTATTGCGCTTGATCATACGAATGATCAAAATTGATATCTCGTACATAAGATAGCACGGGATAGCCATGCCGAGCATTGAAATTGGATCGGGCGGCGTAATGATCGCTGCGACGATCAGAATAATAACAAACGTAAGCCGGCGTTGTGCGGCTAGGGATTCGGCTGACACAATGTCAAGCATGGCTAAAAGCACAAGAAGCACTGGTGTTTCAAAAACTAGTCCAAAGCCTAGGATCATGACATTTACGAGCGACATATAATCAGTAATCGTGATGATGGGCGCCGCAACCTCAAGTCCGATTCCAACCAAGTAACTCAGCGCCATCGGAAGCATGAAGAAATAACAAAAGGCTACTCCTGTTAAAAAACAGCAAATAGTTGCGACAATAAAAGGAAGCACATAGCGCCGCTCCTTGGGGTAGAGAGCTGGCTCGAGAAACTTCCAAAACTGATAGAGCCATGCTGGCGCTCCGCAAATAACGGACATCAAAAAGGCCACTTTAATGTTGACCATAAATACGTCCATTGGTCCGGTAAAATGAAGTGCGGCTGTCCCCGGAGGAAGAGCTTCTTCCAGTGGCTTTTTCAGAAAGGTCAGAATCTTCGTGCTGAAAGCCAGAGAAATAACAAACAAAATAACGATGGTAAAAAGTGCCTTGACTAATCGACTCCGTAGCTCATCTAAGTGACTCCAGAGTCCCATGATTTTTCCACCACCAATCAGTTTTTCTTCGTCTCGCTGCTGATTCATCAATGGGCCTCCAGCCAATTCCGGCCAGACCCGACTTCAACTTTGAGTGGGACCGAGAGGTCCATCGCATGTTCCATTGCGTCACGAACT
Source organism: Pseudobacteriovorax antillogorgiicola (assembly GCA_945897695.1). GTDB lineage: Bacteria > Bdellovibrionota_B > Oligoflexia > Oligoflexales > RGVZ01 > CAMDKS01. Next base: position 3,578 of record CAMDGW010000056.1, read on the forward strand.
AGTTCGATCAATTGATTTCTTGAGGCCTCGCTACATTCAAAAACCAATTCGTCATGGACTTGCATGAGCATGACCGCGTCAAGATTCGATTCATCTAAACGCTTTTGGATCTCAATCATGGCTAATTTAATAAGGTCAGCAGCACTTCCTTGAATAGGGCTATTGACGGCCATGTTTTCGCCATTCACGGCAACGAGACGTTCTTTTGAGTTAATTTCCGGAATGGGGCGTCTACGACCGGTCATAGTCCAGCTATAACCTGTGTCGAGAGTGGTCTTTTTTGCTTTGTCGATGTAGGTACGAATGCGCGGGAATCCATCAAAATATTTTTCAATGAATGTCTTAGCTTCGGACATGGAAACGCCTGTTTCGCGAGCCAGCCGCTGTGGTCCCATGCCGTAGATAATTCCAAAGTTAATGGCTTTGGCGTTTGAGCGGAGGTCTGGCGTAACCTGGTCAGCCATCACACCAAAAATACGACAAGCTGTCGCCGTGTGAATATCAAGACCAGAGGCAAACGCAGCTTTGAGTCCTTCATCGTCAGCAATGTGGGCCAATAAACGTAGCTCGATCTGCGAATAGTCCGCTGAAACGATCACGCGATCCTTCGACGGTGCGGTAAATGCTTTTCGGATTTCTCGCCCTTCCTCTTTGCGGATTGGAATATTCTGTAAGTTGGGATCACTAGAACTGAGTCGTCCGGTCGCAGTACCCGTCTGATGGAAACTAGTGTGAATTCTGCTGGTTTTTGGATTGATCAACTGTGGCAGGGCGTCTACATAGGTGTTTTTAAGTTTTGTAACTGTTCGGTACTCGAGAATAGCTCTTGGGAGAGGATGTTCCTCTAAGGACTCAAGTACAGAAACATCGGTAGAGTAGCCAGTCTTTGTCTTTTTTAACTTACTGATTCCAAGTGTGGTATGAATGGCGAGCTTTTCGAACAAAATTGTCTGTAACTGTTTGGTACTGTTGATGTTAAACTCTTCGCCAGCTTCCTTGTAGATAACCTGTTCAAGTTCTTTTGCACGACGATCCAGTTTTGTCGAAATTTCTCCAAGCGCTTCGGCATCAATGTGGACCCCTGTCTGTTCCATTTTCGCAATCACGGGAGCTAGGGGGACTTCGATATTCGCATAGACGTCGTATAGGTTTGCGTCTCTTAGTTTTTGAGCAAGACATTCGTGAAGTTGAATGACGACATCGGCATCCTCACAGGCATAAGCGGTCAGATCATCTAAAGGTACGTCAATCATTGGCGTTTGGTACTTTGGGCCCATAAGCGCTGTGGTGGGTATTTTTTTGAATTGAAGTTGTTCAAGGGCGCAAAAATCAAGTCCATGTTCGCGGGATAGTGGATTTAGCACGTAGCTAGCAAGCATCGTGTCTCCCCAGGGGCCCGTAACCGAGATTCCAATGTTATGCAGCATCTGAATGTCAAATTTTAGATTATGCGCAATTTTTGTTTTCGTTGGGTCCGCAAAAATCAAACGTAGTTGATCTTTGATAAACTCGGGCGTTACCCATCCTGATAGGTGCTTAGGTACCATCGGAATATACCAGGCCTTCCCGGCAGTGGTTGAAACGCTCAGACCAATGGGAGTGTCCATAATCTTGTCGAGTCCGGTAGTCTCGGTATCAAAGCTAAACGCTTTGGCATCTTTAAGCTCTTGTATGACCTTCAATATGAGTTCGGCAGAGTTCGCTAGCAAGTAGTCTTTTCCGAGCTTTTCCATGCTGCCATTGCTATGATGGGCTGCGTCACTTGCAGGGTTTTTCTCGCTTGCCTTCGGCTCGGTTGCCATGGCTTCTGTAGAAACTTTCTCATGGACTTCTGGGCCGACAATCTTGTCTTTGACTTTTGTCGTCAGGCCCCGAAACTCAAGTCTTGTATATAAATCGAGAAGTTTGTCGTTGGCGAGAGCGTCTTGATTGAGATTCATTTCGTCTGGACTAATATCGAGGGGAATATCTGTCTTGATAGTAACCAGTTCTCGAGAAAGAAATGCATTTTGCTTGTCTGCTTCCAGAGCATTCTTAAGTTTGTTGTTCGAAATATTCTCCAGGTTCGCGTAGATCTTTTCGAGCGTTCCAAATTCTGAAATTAGTTTTGCAGCTCCTTTGTCGCCAATACCGTGAACGCCGGGCACATTGTCTGAGGTGTCGCCGATAAGCGCTAAAACGTCGATGACTTGCTCAGGCTTGCAACCGAATTTCTGTTTTACGCCGTCGTAACTTACCAGGAGGGCTGGCTCGTTTTTTTTGGGGGCGTAAATATAGACTGATGAGCTGATGAGCTGCATAAAATCTTTGTCGCCAGACACAATGAAACAGTGGAGATTTTCACCTGCGAACTTGCGGCAAATCGATCCAATGAGATCGTCAGCTTCCATGCCTGGTTGTCGAAGAACCGGGATTCCCATTGCCGAAAAAAGCTCAAAGAAATACGGCAATTGATCAGCTAGATCCGCTGGCATTTCTGTGCGATTGGCTTTGTACTGTGGGTACATGTCGTGGCGAAAGGTTTTTTCCTTGCTGTCTGTTGCGACGATTACCATGTCAGGTTTCTCGTCTTCAATCAGCTTAGTCATAAACAGTGCGCTGCCGAAAACTGCGGACGTATGAATGCCTGAAGAAGTCATCAAAGGCCGCTGCCCAAATGCGTGATAGTTTCGAAAAGCCATGGCCATCGCGTCAATGATGAAAAGTTTTTTCACAGAGCCCATGTGGATATCTTTCACTTGCTAGTCCCATCTGCGATGACTTTCATCTCGATGAGGTTGAGTCCGGGTAACTCTTTTACAGCAACCGTGGTTCTGGTGGGAAAAGGCGATATGCCCTCAAAGAATTCATTCCAAACTTGGTTCATTATGGAAAATTGATCGGTCATACTTGTCAGGAAAACCTGAACATCAGCGATGTCGCTGCGAGACAATCCATTATCTTTGAGTACGGCTTCGACATTTTTAAAGACTCCGCGTACCTGCTTTTCAAAGTCGATAGCGATCGCTTTGCCGGCATGGTCAAACGTGACGCCCGCCCAGATATCCGTCTTTGGGTCGCGACATCCTTGACCGGCTATAAATAATAAATCCCCGACTCGTCTGGCGTGGCTATAGGTGGCCAAAGGTTTCGTTAGTTTACTTGTGGGTGCTTGCGGCATTCGATGACCCCAATTATTTGCGTCATGTGATCGGTTTAGGTGGATCAGTTAATGACCTTCGTGGGGCTGTGTCTACCAAAAAGAGTCGGGGTTCAATGTTCTTCTGACATTGGGCGCGTGCGAGTTTGACAGACTCTCGCATATTTGGTTCTAATGACCGAGTACACTAATAATTTGTGCAAAAAACAAGCAATTTTTGGGGGCTGCGGTGGGCAAGAATTGGACAATCATACCGGGATCACTAGCCTTGAGCATGACGATTTTTATGCTATCAGTGTCCGGGACCTTGGCTGCACCCGCTCAGGATAAAGTAGAAAAAAACAAATCTGAAGAGCAAGTTGCAACGTCCTGGTCCAAGTTGAACATCGAAAAGCGCTGCGAAGGGCTGTTGAAGTTTTTTAATCAGCATTCATCCGCCCTGATTCCCGAGTGGACCTTGATCAAACCTCAATGTGTGATCTCAGGAAGTGTTGACCAAGATCTTACTTGGTCCTTTGAGGCGAGCTGGCAGCGGGGTGCAAAGGCACTGCCGCTTCGCTATGTTGTTGCTGAAATGCGCTTGCAAAAGCCTCGCACAACTTGGTGCGTTGTTAAAGGAAAGAAGTCAGCCTGCGCCGCGCCATGGGAAAATGGATTCTCAACAGGGGATCTTTTTCCTAAAAAAGACGCTGCAATTGCGGCATTCCAGGGAATATTGACCCTTTCGCCTGGCTTCCTCACCTTGGCCTCACGTCTTGACGAGTGGGTCAGCAAAGCAGGCGATGAGCTTAAAATTTTTGACCTAACTTATTCGGAATGGGTTCGCGCGTGGGCAAAGGCACCGAGGTCTTTGCCTGTTAAAAAAGAGATTTTTCTGGCTGAGTTTAAAGTGGATACAGAGTCTCCTCTAACAGGCCTTGTGAAACCAAAGGAACAGATGCCGATGGAGCTACGGGAGTGTCTTGGTTGTGCAAAGACAGCGTGTGAAAAATCCCCCATTAGTTTCATGTTTTGGGATCTGGGGCTGACTGTCTCGAGAGAGACAACTCCTGAGGAGCGTCAGGCCTCTGGCCTGAAATCAGGGCGCGCATCATGGGTCATGATGGAGCCCACTCCATACGTGGCCAGTGTGCCCAAATGGTTGTTTTTGTGCGGATCCCATCGGATGAGTGTGCAGAAATTCTAAGAGCAATGATTTTTTTTAAGATATTGATCATGAACGTGGAACAAACTTGGGGATGAAATGAGTATTAAGCAGCTGACCGACGAACAGGTTCATACAATGACTTTGGAGGAGAAGGATCGCTGGTGGCTTGAAAACTGTTACCGTGGTGATATGCCCCAGTTGACGATCCGTTCAGCGCTCACGGGAATGATCATTGGCGGCGTTTTAAGTGTTACCAATCTCTATGTGGGAATTAAAACCGGGTGGACTCTCGGTATCGGTATCACTTCGGTTGTTCTGGCTTTTGCATTTTTCAAATTGCTCACAAGATTCGGTGTTGGTCGCGAAATATCCATTCTCGAAAATAACGCCATGCAGTCTATTGCAACGTCGGCTGGATACATGACAGCACCTCTGATTTCATCAATTTCGGCTTATATGGTGATCACGAACTCGATGATCCCCCAGTACCAGACAATGGTCTGGATTTCGCTGTTATCCTTAATGGGTGTTTTTTTTGCATTTCCCCTTAAAAAACGATTTATCAACGACGAGCAGCTACCGTTTCCCGAAGGGCGGGCTGCAGGGGTCGTTATGTCGAACCTGCACTCAGATGATGGCGGCAAAGACGGGATTCTCAAAGCAAAGATTTTAGTGTTTGGTGCTGGTCTCAGTGCGATTGTGGAGCTGTTTCGCAATGAAAAGATCATGGAACATCTGCAGATCAAGTTTCTGATGTTACCAGAGTACTGGGATGATTTTATCTATAAATTCTTTACTCCTAAAATACTGAATACCTCGTTAAAGGATTTGACGGTCAGATGGGAGTCATCAATTGTGATGATGGCCACTGGCGGCTTGATGGGGATTAAGGTCGGCGCATCATTATTGATCGGTGCACTTTTTAACTATTGTTTTCTGGTGCCATGGGCCCTATCTGAGGGTTTGATTGCCTCTGCTAGTTATAAACAGATTAACATGTGGCTTTTGTGGGGCGGTGTGGCCATGATGACCACTTCGTCGCTGTATTCTTTTTTTGCAAAGCCTGAAATTATTCTCGCAGCATTCAAGCGCAAGGGTTCTGCTGAAAAGAAAGACATTCTCCAGCATATTGAGTTGCCTATATGGATTTCCTTGGTTGGAATTCCGGTAACAGGTCTTGTCATGATGTGGCTTGGCCAGGAGTGGTTTCATATCGAATGGTGGGTCACTCTTATTGCGATTCCATTAGTATTTGTTTTTACGCTGATTGCGGTGACGTCGACAGGTTTGACCGCAATCACTCCAGGCGGTGCACTTGGCAAACTGACTCAGCTGACGTTTGCTATCATCAAACCAGGTGATATGGGCACAAATATTATGACAGCCGGCATCAACGGCGAGGTGGCCCTCAATGCATCGAACCTTTTGATGGATATCAAACCCGGCTATATGTTGGGAGGCAAGCCTCGTCATCAGGCGATCGGACACTGTCTTGGTATAATTGCCGGGGCCGTTGTCGCGGTACCAGTATTTTATCTATTGCTGCAAAATGACATTTCAAAGATTACGTCACCTAGTCTGCCAATGCCTGGTGCCAGTATTTGGATTGCGGTAGCTGAGGTGCTGGCCAAAGGTTTATCCGTACTACCGGATTCAACCCGAGTTGCTGTGCTGGTTGGTGCTTTCGTAGGTATTTTTATTGAGTTTATGAATCGGCGGACGCGAGGTCGTTTTCCCATATCCGCGATGGGACTAGGCTTGTCGTTTGTTTTGAAATTCTCCGATTGCTGGGCCATGGCCGCAGGAAGTTTAATATTCTGGGCCGCAGGTCGCGTATCGGGTGAGAAAGACAGTAATACTCGTAAAATTTTTGTAGATAACCAGGAAACGGTCTGTGCCGGGGTGATTGCTGGCGGGTCTATTATGGGAATCATTCTAATCATTCTTGAAACTATAGTTTTAGCATAAAGCGGCATTGAAGCCGCTAAGATTTGCTTAATTTATAGTCAATTCGCCCTCGGTCTGGTTTTTGTAGAATCCAGATGAGGGGGCGTTGCCCGTTTGCTCTAAGTGTTTATTTCCAGTAGCATATAGTCGAGTTTAAGCACGGACTTAGAGTTCGAAAGAAATCATATTTTTTGCAGAGGTTGATCATGAGTGGAATGGGCGAAATCCTTCTCGAAGGTAAATCCTACAAGCTGCCAGTCCTCGTCGGTACCGAGAAAGAAAAGGCCGTGGATATCACTAAACTCCGCCAGGAGAGTGGCTATATCACGCTTGATTCCGGATACGGCAACACCGGCGCTTGTAAATCAGCAATCACTTTTATCGACGGAGATCTTGGAATTCTTCGCTACCGCGGGATTCCAATCGAAGAACTAGCCGACAAAAGTGATTTCGTCGAAACATCTTACCTTCTCATCTTCGGTCACCTACCGAACCGTACGCAGCGCGAAGAGTTCCGCAATCTGTTAAGCGGCCACGCCATGATTCACGAAGGGATGATTAAATTCTTTGATGGTTATCCAACCACAGCTCACCCGATGGCGATTCTCTCGGCGATGGTTTGCTCTCTTTCAAGCTACTACCCTGAGCACCTTGATCCAAACGACCCAACACAGGTGAATCACTTGGTTCCGCGCCTCCTCTCAAAGATGCGAACGATTGCGGCTTATTCCTTCAAGAAGTCAAAAGGTCAGCCGGTTATCTATCCAAAATCTGATCTCGATTACTGCTCCAACTTTCTGCGCATGATGTTTGCGACTCCTGCTGAAGAATATCAAATTGATCCTGATATGGTGAAAGCACTAAACGTTCTTTTGATTCTCCATGCTGATCACGAGCAAAACTGCTCGACGTCGACGGTTCGACTTGTAGGATCTTCCGATGCAAACTTGTTTGCCTCGATTGCAGCAGGTATCTGTGCTCTTTGGGGTCCAAAGCACGGTGGAGCGAACCAGGAAGTGGTCGAAATGCTTGAGCTGATCGAAAGAGAAAAGATTCCGGTCAAGGAAATCGTCCGACGCGCCAAAGATAAGAACAGCGGCTTTCGTTTGATGGGATTTGGTCACCGTGTTTATAAAAACTTCGATCCACGCGCAAAAGTAATCAAAACTTATTGTGACAAACTTCTTGCCAAAAAAGGCTTGAAAGATCCGCTGCTCGATATAGCAAAAGAGCTCGAAGACGCTGCTCTTAATGATGATTTCTTTAAAGAGCGGAAACTTTATCCGAACGTCGATTTCTACTCTGGTGTGATTTACCGTGCGATGGGCATCCCAACAGACATGTTTACAGTGATGTTCGCGTTGGGTCGTCTTCCAGGCTGGATTGCACACTGGATTGAAATGCATCGTGATGGCGATGGCCGTATTGGTCGTCCCCGTCAGATCTATACGGGTGAGACCCAAAGACCATACATCCCAATGGATCAGCGTAAGTAATTTTAGTTTCGTACCTATGAAAGAACCCCCGGGGACAGAATGTCCGCGGGGGTTCTTGTTTACTGTGACCAAAATTGAGTTTTTCGTCTTCGGTGGTTTATAAGCTGCAGAGAGTCTTTAGTTCTAAGCTCATGAGTGAAGGCTTTCACAAATCTTGAAAATACAACTGATAGTTTTTTTGTGTCTGGACCCTCACATGGGAAATCTAGACTGATTAAAAGGTAACTGGACTTGAGATGGATTGTGATCATCCGGGCCCTTGGCATGCTTTCGACTGTGTCCGTTTGGAGGTCGCGGTATCGTCCCCGAACTAGCTTTGCAACCTGCTGCCCGACCGTTCTTGGATTGTATCCCATGATTTTGATCGGCACTCCAGGCAAAGGTCGTCCGCCAATTTCCTCGATCACATGTGATGTGAAAAAATCAGAGGATTTAGCTTTCTGGCTCACAGTTGGTAATGGCATTTGATTCAATGATTGGTTGTAGCTTTGGACCATGATGGATGTCTCCGGTGTGAAGTAATGATTTATGCTTCATTGCTATCAGAAAAAACCAGAGACCGGTGCGGACTTCTATTGGTATCGAGGGGTTATTTTTAAGGATCTCGCAAAAAAAGAGACTGAACCTGATTTTGTTCAGTCCCTAAGTTTACAATCGATCATTCATTTCATTTCATAAATTCATGCTCACCTTTTGGGGGATGCATAAACTTGGCCAAGCCCGTGTTCGACTTGTCCGTCAAAGAAAATGAGCCTATTTCGTACCTGTCAGAATCAAAAATAGTATGTATTTGCGCATAAATTGCGCCAAATTACCCTTCCTTTTGCCTAAATATTAATCTAACCATAACCAAGTGTGCCTTCTTGATCGAAAGGAGGTGACAAACGTACAATTTCATTAGAAATATTTTTCCTGAGACTAAACTATTTTTTTCTTAAACTGCTCTGGATTTGGATGAAGGGGTTCTCGTGAGCTGGAAAGTCTACAATATTCATACTGGTAAAACGATCAAAGCTGGTTTTGACGAAGAAGAAAACGCAAAGGACTGGCTAGAAAACCGTAGAGATCTCGATATTGAGGACTACATTGTAGAAGAAATGGATGAAGAGGAAGA